>NZ_PSVF01000030.1:0-31436 GCF_002931975.1 Rathayibacter sp. AY1F3
GGAAACGCCCGGTCACATTCCGAACCCGGAAGCTAAGACTCTCAGCGCCGATGGTACTGCAGGGGGGACCCTGTGGGAGAGTAGGACACCGCCGGACACCATTCACGATGGCCACCCAGAAATGGGTGGCCATCGCTGTTTAACCACCACCTCGGATCCCCGCTGCTCACTGGAGCGCGGTGCGGGTTAGGGTGGTGCGACGGTTACGGCCGTCCTCCCCGCCCTCGGGCGGGTCAACTCCACAGAGCATCACCACGACAGGCGAGGAAAGCATGGACGACTCAGGATCCGACCGCAACGACCGGGACTCCGGACGTCGTGACGAGCGGCCGCCTCGCGCCGGCGGCCCCGGCCGCTCCTCGAACGATCGCGGCGGCTCGGGCGATTCCCGCCCCCGCCGCGACGGTGATGCTCGTCCTCCCTATCGTGGCGGTGGCGATTCCCGTCCGCAGCGTGATGGTGATTCGCGTCCTCCTTACCGCGGTGGTGGCGATTCCCGTCCGCAGCGTGATGGGGACTCCCGTCCGCAGCGTGATGGGGACTCCCGTCCTCCTTACCGTGGCGGTGGGGATTCGCGTCCGCAGCGTGACGGGGACTCCCGGCCTCCTTACCGTGGCGGTGGGGATTCGCGTCCGCAGCGTGATGGTGACTCGCGTCCTCCTTACCGCGGTGGTGGGGATTCCCGTCCGCAGCGCGATGGGGACTTTCGTCCTCCTTATCGCGGTGGCGACTCTCGTCCGCAGCGAGACGGCGACTCTCGTCCTCCTTACCGTGGTGGTGGGGATTCCCGTCCACAGCGCGATGGGGACTCTCGTCCTCCTTATCGCGGTGGCGGCGACTCGCGTCCGCAGCGTGATGGTGACTCGCGTCCTCCGTACCGCGGTGGCGGCGACTCTCGTCCGCAGCGTGACAGTGGCTCTCGTCCTCCTTACCGCGGGGGTGGGGATTCCCGTCCTCAGCGGGATGGGGACTCCCGTCCTCCTTACCGTGGAGGTGGGGATTCCCGTCCGCAGCGGGACGGTGACTCGCGTCCTCCCTATCGCGGTGGCGACTCGCGTCCGCAGCGAGACGGCGACTCTCGTCCTCCCTATCGCGGTGGCGACTCGCGTCCCCAGCGTGACGGGGACTCCCGGCCTCCTTACCGTGGAGGTGGGGACTCGCGTCCGCAGCGGGATGGGGACTCCCGCCCTTCGTACCGTGGTGGCGGCGACTCCCGTCCGCAGCGTGACGGGGACTCCCGTCCTCCGTTCCGCGGTGGATCGCGCGACGGGGGAAGCCGGCCGTGGTCGGACGATCGTCGGGGCGGCGGAGACCGCCAGGGTGGCGGACGCGGACGCGAGGGCTTCGGCGGCGGACGCGGCGGCCCCCGCGAGGAGCCGGAGCTCACCGAGGAGGAGCGCGAGCGGCGCTCCCTCCAGTCGGTGCGCCCGCGCCACGACGACCCGGACCTTCCGGACGACGTGCAGGCCAAGGACCTCGACAAGGTCGCCCGCAACGAGCTGCGCACGCTCTCGAAGGACAACGCCGAATGGGTCGCCCGTCACCTGGTGATGGCCGGCCGCCTCCTCGAGGAGGACCCCGAGCTGGCGCACCGCCACGTGCTCTCGGCGGCCCGCCGCGCGGGACGCATCGCCGTGGTCCGCGAGTCGCTGGCCATCTCGGCGTACGCGACGGGCGACTTCGCCCTGGCGCTGCGCGAGCTGCGGACCTTCCGTCGGATCTCCGGCTCGGACGAGCAGGTGCCGCTGATGGTCGACTCCGAGCGCGGCGTCGGCCGACCCGACAAGGCGCTCGAGCTGGGACGGTCGATCGACCGCACCACGCTGAGCCCCGGCGCGCAGGTGTCGCTGGCCATCGCCATGTCCGGCGCCCGCCTCGACCTCGGCCAGGCGGAGCTCGCTCTCATGGAGCTCGAGATCCCGCAGCTGGACCCGGACCGCGCGTTCTCGTACAGCCCGGATCTCTTCGCCGCCTACTCGCTCGTCCTCGAGGAGGTCGGCCGCTCCGAGGAGGCGGCCGAGTGGCAGCGTCGCGCCGACATCGCGGCGCAGGCCGTCTTCGCGGCCGAGGGCGGCGGTGACGACGAGACGATCGAGGTGATCGAGGAGGAGCACGAGTCGGCCGACGCCACGTCCGCTCCCGATCGCGCCGAGGAAGGGACCGCGGTCGACGACGCGGACGACTACCTGGACGACGAGGACGGCCCGACCGCCGTCGACGACGCGGACGAGGACGAGGTCCACCGGACTGTGTCCGAGGAGATCGACGACGACGACGACGCGGACGCGGACGACGCCGACGCGAGCGCTGACGCCGACGCCGACCTCGTCGACACGGACGAGCCGACCTTCGCGGACGAGTCCCTCGAGTCCGACGATCTCGCCGAGACGGACCCGGATGAGGCTCTCGACTCGGCTGACCCGACCGCCGACGAGTCGGTCGAATCCGCCGGCACCACCGAGGAGGACGCCGATGTTCCGCAGCAGCAGGACTGAGCCCACTCCCCTCGACGGCCGCGACTCCGTCCTGGCCGACCTCGACGGGGTCGTCTACAAGGGTGCCGACGCGATCCCCTTCGCGGTGGAGAGCCTCAACCGCGCGGCCGAGACGCTGCGGGTCGGCTACATCACCAACAACGCCTCCCGCACGGACGCCTCCGTCGCCGGGCACCTCTCCGAGCTGGGGCTGAGCGTCCGGCCCGAGGACGTCGTCACCTCCCCGCAGGCGGCGGTCGTGCTGCTCGCCGACCTGGTGCCGGCCGGCTCGACGATCCTCGTCGTCGGGGCGGAGGGCCTCACCTCCGAGGTCGAGCGCGCCGGGTTCACCGTGACGCGCAGCGCGGAGGACTCGCCGGCGGCGGTCATCCAGGGCTTCGCGCCCACCGTCGGCTGGGAGCAGCTGGCCGAGGCCTCGTTCGCGCTCCACACGGGGATCCCGTGGGTCGCGACGAACACCGACTGGACGATCCCCGTCGCGCGCGGCATCGCCCCGGGCAACGGGACCCTCGTCTCGGCCGTGCACACCGCGGTCGGCCGGCTCCCGGTCGTCGCGGGCAAGCCCGAGCGGGCCATCTTCGACGCGGCGACCGCGCGCTTCGGCTCGACGAACCCGCTGTTCCTCGGCGACCGGCTCGACACCGACATCGCCGGCGCGAACGGCGCCGACATGGAGAGCGCCCATGTGCTCACCGGGATCGACCGGGCCAAGCAGCTCCTCGCGGCGGAGCCCAAGCTCCGGCCGACGTACATCCTCGGCGACCTTCGCGAGCTGCACCTGCCCTACCCGGCGACGACGGTCTCGCGGAACGGCACGCACGCCGTCCGCGGCGCCAAGGTCCGCCTCGACGGCGACTCCGTGGTGATCGTGGACGCCGGCGACGACGCGACCGATCTGCTCCGGGCCGCCTGCTCGGTGATCTGGTCGTCCGGCCGCGCGATCTACGGCCTCGACGTGCCGGAGTCGCTCTACAGCTGAGCCTGCTCGGCGGGCTCCCGGCGTCCCTCGCGGCGCAGGAGCCCGTCGAGCCGGCCGGCCAGACCGACCGCGACGATCGCGATCAGCGCGGCGTACGAGAAGGTCGCGGCGAAGACCCCGGTCCCGGCCCCGATCAGGCCGGTGACCGCCGCCGCGAGGAGGCCCGTCAGCGCGAGGGAGACCGAGGCGCCGGTCGAGTCGGCGATCTGCAGGGCCGAGCTGTTGAAGCCCTCCCGGCCCGGAGCGGAGAGCGCGAGCGTCATCGTCCCCATCCGCGGGAACATCGTGCCCATGCCGCCGCCGGCCAGGAACCAGCCCACGCCCGCGACGATCGGGCTGAGGGCGAGCACCGTGACGAGCAGCACGACTCCGATGCCGGCGAGCACGAGCGACGTGCCGAGCCGCATCGCTCCGCCGTGGCTGAGGCGGGTGCCCGGGCGTCCCTGGAGGTTCGAGCCGAGAGCCCAGGAGACGGCGCCCGCGGTGAGCATGGCGCCCGAGAGCCAGGGTGGCAGGCCGTACTGCTCCGAGAGCAGCAGCGGCAGGTAGACCTCGGTGCCGAAGAACGCCGCGGCGACGAGGGCGCGGAGGAGGATCACCGACGGCAGGACGCCCCGGGCGCGCAGCGTGCCCGCGGGCAGGAGCGCGCGAACCGCCACGACCACGACCACCACGGCGGCCGCGGCCAGGAGCCCGGCGAGGTCGGGCGCGAGCTCGGCGCTCGTGCTCAGCACGACGACTCCGGCCGAGACGACCACGGCGCGGGCGATGCGGCCGACGGCCCGGCGATCGAAGGGGAGGCGCTCGCGCGGCTCGAGCGAGCGGAGCGTCGGCGCGATCGCGGCGCTCGCGAGGGCCACCAGGGCGACGACTCCGAAGAAGACCCAGTGCCAGCTCGCGAGCTCGGCGACGATTCCGGCCACCAGCGGCCCCACCAGCGACGGCACGACCCAGGCCGCGGCGAAGGCGCCGAAGATCCTCGGATGCAGCTCGCTCGGGTAGACCCGCGCGACGAGCACGTAGAGGGTGACGGTGATCCCTCCGCTGCCCAGCCCCTGCAGCAGGCGGGCCGCCACGAAGACCGGCATCGACTGCGCGGCACCCGCGGCGACGAGACCCAGGGTGAAGAGCAGGATCGCGACCACGAGCGACGGCGTCGGGCCGCGGCGGTCGGCCGAGGAGCCGGCCGCGACCATCCCGACCACGGCGGCGGCGAGCGTCGCCGCGAAGGCCAGGGGGTAGAGGGCGCGGCCGTCGAGGTCGGCGCTGACGATCGGCATGATCGTCGTCACGGCGAGCGACTCGAACGCGCAGAGGAAGACGAGGCTCGTCGTTCCGATGGTCGTCAGGAGGAGGGGAGCCGAGGTGATGCCGCGGCGATCACGAGAACGCACCTGCTCAACAGTACGCCGAGCGCACGGCCGGTCAGCGGTAGACGGCCCAGTCGTCCTTCGCGAGCACCGTCGGGGTGCCCTCGATCTCGACCAGCCAGCCGCGGTCGTCGCGCTCGAGGTAGCGCCCCTGCACGATCTCGGGGGCCCAGCCGCCGTCGCGGGAGGAGATCCAGCGGACGAAGCGGACGGTGCCTCCGCGCCGGAACAGTGTGCCGTTGTGGTCGCTCATGCGGGGATCTTCTTCACGGAGAGGTCGTCGGGCGACGAGGTTTCGGGGAGGAGGTGGAGGCCGAGGCGGCCGTTCGAGGCGTTCGAGAGCTCGCGCAGCCAGTGCGGGTTCAGATCGATCGCGGCGGTGCCGTCGTACTCGTAGCGGGTGGGGATGCCGGGGTGCAGCCACAGCTCGGACCGGCGGCCCTCGGCGTCCTCGGTCGTGAGGAGGAAGCCCTCGCCGCGGCGGAACCGGGAGGTGATCACGGTCTGGAGGTGGGCCAGGGCGCGGTCCTCGAAGGAGTGCGAGCTGGCGGGTGCGCCGTAGAGCAGTCGTCCCATCGCGCGCACCTCCTCGCCGTCGGCGGCGCACGGAAGGCGTGCCGCACCGTCGACACTAGGTATTGCTAAGTCGGTTGACTAACAGTCTCGGCGCCGACTGCGCTTTCGGGACACACGCCGTCCGATCGCCGGAGAAGTGGTTCGATGGGGACAGCGAGTTCCCGTCCGGGGCACCTGCCGCTCGGAAGGTGCACCTCGATGGACGCTCGGCCAGACCTGTTCGCTCTGCTCACGCGATTGCGCACCGCGGAGCGCGACTACGACGGCCGCGTGGAGCGGCGCCTCGGCATCGGAGCCACGGATCTCGCGGCTCTGCGGCTGATCGGGGTCGGGGAGCAGCGCGACGAGATCGTCCGCGCCGTCGACCTGGCCGCAGCCCTGTCGATCACGACGGCGGCCGTCTCCCTCCTCGTCGACCGCCTCGCCCGTGCCGGCTACGTGAACCGCACTCCCGACCCGTCCGACGGCCGCGGCCGCATCCTCTGCCTGACAAAGCGCGCGCAGACGGCCATCATCGGGACCGACGACCCGACCTACGAGCAGATCCGCGCGATGGTCGCGAAGGTGCCCGAGTCGGAGGCCGCGACCGTCGCGGTGCTGCTCGACGGCCTCAGCCGCATCCTCGAGGGGCAGCCGCCGCCCGAGCTCGTCGACTGATCAGCTCTGCAGGGTGGCGCTCGGCGACTCGCCGAACCGCTCGGAATAGGCCGCGCTGAAGCGGCCCGCGTTCCCGAAGCCCCAGTGCCGGGCGACGGCGGCGACCGTCGTCCCGTGGGGCGGGCTCGCCGCCAGCTCCACTCGGGCGCGGTCGAGCCGCACCAAGCGCAGGTAGGCGATCGGGCGCATCCCGAGCACCCGCTGGAACGCGGACTGCAGGCCCCGGACGGTCAGGCCCGACGCCGCCGCCATCTCGGCGGGGCCGATCGGCTCGCTGCAGTGGGCGTGCACGTACTCGACGGCCGTGCGGACCCGCGCGTTCCGGGGGGCGAGGAGCTCGGGCGGGACCGGAGCGGACTCCGGAGGGTAGAGGTCGAGCAGCGCGGAGGCCGTGGCACGGGTGAGCTCGTCCCAGAGCAGCGGCTCGACGCGCTCGCTGCGCAGCGCGCGGGCGGAGTCGGCGACGGCCGTGCGCCAGCGGCGGATCGCCGCGGCGTCGGGGCGGTGCTCGGAGTCGAAGACGAGGGAGCCGACGAGGCCGCGCTCGGCGGCGACCCGGTCGACCACTCCCCGGTCGAGGTGCACCAGGCGCTGGTCGAAGTCGACGTAGTCGAAGGCGAACGGCCGGCCGACGGGGAAGAGGACGGGACGGTTCTCCTCCATCGCGATCGAGGCGCGGCCGACGTCGATCCGGCCGGAGCCGCCCACGATCCACTGCACGACGACGTCGTCCGAGTCGCCCACGCCGCCCGCGAGGCGCCCGGACATCCGCGAGGTGCGGAGGGTCATCCCGCCGTCGCCGATGGCCGCGTAGCGGTAGCTGAAGTCGGCCGCGGTGGTGGCGGCGCGCCACTCGTCGCCGTTGTAGAGCCGCGCAAGGCTGTGCCGCGCCTCGTCCGGATCCTCGCCGCGGGCCTCCAACCGGACTCGAGGGTGGTGATCGTCCACAGGTCGTTCCGGTGCCTCAGCGCGTGAGACGCTCGATGAGCTCGCGGTAGCGCGCGGCCGTGCGCTCGACGATCTCGGACGGGAGGGTCGGCGGGAGGCCCTGGCCGTCCCAGTTGTCGGAGAGCCAGTCGCGCACGATCTGCTTGTCGAACGAGCGGCCGCGGATGCCGGCGTCGTAGTCGTCGGCGTCCCAGTAGCGGGAGGAGTCGCTCGTGAGGACCTCGTCGCCGAGGGTGACGACTCCGGTCCCGCGGTCGACCCCGAACTCGAACTTCGTGTCGGCCAGCAGCACGCCGCGGGCCAGGGCGATGGTGGACGCCTCGCGGAAGACGGCGAGCGAGAGGGTGCGCAGCGCCTCTGCGGCCTCCTCCCCGACGATCTCGACCGTGCGCTCGAAGGTGATGTTCTCGTCGTGCTCGCCCTGCGGGGCCTTCCAGGCCGGGGTGTAGATCGGCTCGGGGAGCGCGTCGCCGTCCTGGAGGCCCTCGGGGAGCGGGACGCCGCAGACGGAGCCCGTCTCCCGGTACTCCTTCCAGCCGCTGCCGGAGAGGTAGCCGCGCACGACGCACTCGATCGGGAACATGTCGAGCGTCTTCACCAGCATCGACCGGCCGCGGACCGCCTCGGGGATCGCGCCCGGGATCAGATGGTTGGGGACGTCGGAGAGCTGCGCGAACCACCAGAGGGAGAGCGTGGTCAGCAGCTCGCCCTTGCCGGGGATTCCGGGCTCGAGGACCGCGTCGTACGCGCTGACCCGGTCGCTGGCGACGACGAGCATGCGGTCGGCGCCGAGCACGGGGTCGGCGTCGTCGGGGGTGTAGAGGTCGCGCACCTTGCCGGAGTAGGCGTGCTGCCAGCCGGGCAGCGGCGCCGTGGTGTCGAAGGACAGGGAGTCGTCGCGGGTCACCGCACCATTCTCCCCGATCCGGGAAGCCTCGCGGCTCCTGAAGACCTCTTGTGTCCTGGCGGATCGGGGCTGTCAAGCACGCGCGGCCGCCGATCCCGCGCGCCTAGCGTCGAGACATGACCTCGCAGAACGACCAGACTCCGCAGAACGACCAGTACACGTTCCAAGACCCGACCGCGATGTTCGCCGACATCGACACGGAGGCCCAGTACCAGGAGGGCTCCGGCCTCGACTCGAAGATGGACGACCCCGCCGACCGCGGCGAGTCGAGCTACCGCGGCTCCGGCCGCCTGACCGGGCGCAAGGCGCTCGTCACCGGAGGCGACTCGGGCATCGGCGCGGCCGTCGCCATCGCCTACGCCCGCGAGGGCGCCGACGTCGCGATCGTCTACCTCCCCGAGGAGGAGTCGGACGCGAAGAAGGTCGTCGCGCTGATCGAGGAGGCCGGCCGCACCGCCGTCGCCATCCCCGGCGACATCACCGACCACGACTTCGCGGTGGGCGCCGTCGCGAAGGCCGTCGAGGGCCTGGGCGGACTCGACATCCTCGTCAACAACGCGGGCAAGCAGCAGCACGTCGAGGACTTCCTCGAGCTCTCGGACGAGCAGTTCGACGAGACCTTCAAGACCAACGTCTACGCGATGTTCTGGATGACGAAGGCGGCCGTGCCGCACCTCGCCCCGGGCTCCGCGATCATCAGCACCTCGTCGATCCAGGCCTACCAGCCGTCGCCGATGCTGGTCGACTACGCCAGCACGAAGGCCACGATCAACACGTTCTCGAAGGCGCTCGCGCAGCAGCTCGCGCCCAAGGGGATCCGCGTGAACGTCGTCGCCCCGGGCCCGATCTGGACGCCGCTGCAGACCGCGGGCGGCCAGCCGTCCGACAAGCTGCCCGAGGTCGGCTCGCAGACGCCGCTCGGACGCTGGGGCCAGCCGGCCGAGCTCGCTCCCGCCTACGTGTTCCTCGCCTCCCCGGAGTCGAGCTACGTCGTCGGCGAGACGCTGCACGTCAACGGCGGCATGCCCACGCCGTAACACTCGGCGCTCACGGCGGGCCCGGTCGCGGCGCGGAGGAACCCTCTTCCGCGCCGTGGCGGGGCCCGCCGTTTTGGTTGTCGTAACAATCGACTGCTGTGCAGGTTCGTGCGCGAGAGTCGGTGCATGACCGATTCCCTGCCGATCCTCGACCTGTCCCGCCTCGACCAGGGGGAGGCGGAGGCCGCCGCCTTCCGCCGCGACCTCCGGGAGACCACGCACGACGTGGGATTCTTCTACCTCGTCGGCCACGGCGTGCCCCAGGACCTCCTCGACGACGTCGTCGCCGTCTCCCGCCGCTTCTTCGACCTGCCGGAGGAGGAGAAGCTCGCGATCGAGAACACCCTCAGCCCGCAGTTCCGCGGCTACACCCGCTTCGGCGCCGAGCTCACCAACGGCGACGTCGACTACCGCGAGCAGGTCGACATCGGCATCGACCGACCGGCCGTTCCCGCCGGGCCCGGCGTCGCCGACTACGAGCGCCTCGAGGGGCCGAACCTCTGGCCCGAGGCGCTGCCGGAGTTCCGCGAGGTCTTCGAGCGCTGGCACGCGGAGCTCGCTGCGGTCGCCATCCGGCTGCTGCGCACCTGGGCCGTCGCGCTCGACGCCCCGGAGGACGTGTTCGACGAGGCGTTCGCCGAGCGGCCGTTCTCGCTGGTGAAGGTCGTCCGCTACCCGGGCACCTCCGACCCGGAGCCCAAGCAGGGCGTGGGCGCGCACCGCGACGGCGGCGTGCTGACGCTGCTGCTGGTCGAGCCCGGCAAGGGCGGCCTGCAGGTCGAGCACGACGGCTCGTGGATCGAGGCACCCGCGATGGAGGGCGCGTTCGTCGTCAACATCGGCGAGATGCTGGAGCTCGCCACGGGCGGCTACCTCAAGGCCACGCTGCACCGCGTGATCTCGCCGCTGATCGGAACGGACCGGATCTCGATCCCGTTCTTCTTCAATCCCGCGCTCTCGGCCACCATGCCCTCGCTCCCGCTGCCCGAGGAGCTCAAGTCCGGCCTCTCGGTCGACCCGACGAACGCGCCGATCCTCGAGACCTACGGCGAGAACGCGCTGCGCTACCGGCTCCGGGCCCACCCGAACGTGGCGGCCGCCCACCACGCGGACCTGCTCGCTCCCACCGTCTGACCCAGGAACGACGAAGGGCCCCCTTCCGCGCGAGCGCAGGAGGGGGCCCTTCGTCGTCAGTGCGTCAGCAGCGCGCGGCGGCCACGGGGACCGTCGCGGTGAACGCGGGCTGGCCGGTCGCCGATCCGGTCACCGTCACCGTGCCGGCCGGCATCGAGGCCAGGCGGGTGGTGAAGGCGGCGGAGGCGGACGATCCGGGAGCGACCGCGGTGAACGACTTCGAGCCGTAGGCCGAGGCGATCGTGACGTCCGCGGCAGCGGTGTCGGTGTTCTTCACGGTCGCGGTGAGCACGATCTTCCCGGCGACGCAGCGCGTGGCGACGGCGGGGACGAGCTCGAGGGTGTCCAGCGGGACGGCGGCCGAGACCGACGTGCGCACCAGCTTGTCCGCGTACCCGGTGTAGGAGGCCGTGACGCCGGTCACGCCCGCCGGGACCGAGACGCTCGCCGAGCCGCCGGAGAGCGGGACGGTCGAGGTCCACGAGCCGCCGGTGAAGGTGACCGAGCCGACGACGTCGCCCTTGTCGGCCGCCGCGACCGTCGCCGTGACCGTGCGGCCGTCGGCGGTGAGGGTCGTGGTGGAGTCGACGGCGGTGACGCCGGTCCAGTTCTTCATGGCGGTGAGGACCGTCTGCGGGACGCTCACGAACGCGCCGTGCCGCGGGCTGGCCGGGAGGCCGGCGCGGCTCTTGGGCGAGACGTTCCAGTCGGCCGACTGCGAGAGGCGGTTCGTCTGCGAGCTGCCGGCGATGGCCGCTCCGGAGGTGAGGAAGGCCTTGTAGCCGCCGTCGCCGTAGTTGTCGACGAGGAAGGCGTAGCCGTCGCCCGTGCCGGTGGTGTCGTTCGGGTCGCCCGCGTTCAGCTTGATGATCTCGGGTCCCTCACCGGCCTGGCCGGTCTCGAGCGAGGTCATCCGGGTGTCGGTGAGCTGCCAGGTGGTGTTCGGGTCGGCGCTCCAGTTCGAGGAGGTCGTCCCGGCGGTCAGGACCTTCGACTTCTCGAGGAAGATGTCCTTCCCGGCCTCGAGGGTGCCGGCGGCGCCGCCCTCCTCGTTCTTCGTGAAGCGGTAGTAGTAGTCGCCGATCTTCGTGATCGTCGAGTCGATCCGCGCGTAGCCGGTGTCCTGCCAGGTGGCGGGAGGAGCGGTGAACGTGCGGAAGTCGCGGGTGATCACGGAGAAGACGCGGGAGTAGAGCTTGTCACTGTTGGTCTTCGTCGCGTCGGAGTAGAGGCGCGAGGAGAAGAACACGACGTAGGACTGCAGGGCGTCGTCCCAGTACGCCTCGGGCGCCCAGGTCATTCCGGCGGCCGGCTGGTTCACCGTGATGCCGGTGTCGGCGCCGTTGGTGCGGGTCCACTGCACCAGGTCGGCCGACTCCCAGACCTCGATCTTCAGGCTGCCCTTGGACTGGGCGTCGCCCCAGCCGGTGCCGCAGGAGATGCAGAGGTCGGTGGCGACCATGTAGTACTTGTCGCCGTTGTGCGAGCGGAGGATGAACGGGTCGCGCAGGCCCTTCGTGTCGGTCGTCGAGGTGATGACCGCCTTGCCGCCGTTGACCGGCGAGAAGGTGAAGAAGTCGTTGCCCGAGGTCGCGGCCTGGTAGATCTTCTCGTCGCCGTCCGACTTGAAGTACGCCGAGGCGTAGCCCGCGTCGGGAGCGGTGCGGCCGAGCTCGGCGACCGTCAGCGTGAAGGCGCGCGTCTCGGTGACGCCGTTGAGGGTGGCCGTCGCGGTGAGGGTGACGGTCCTGTCTCCGGAGCCGTAGGCCGGCCGGGTGACCACGCCGCCGCCGCGGTAGGGGTCGGCCGCGCCGACCGCCGGAGCCCCGTAGGAGGTGTTCGTCGGCGTGACGAGGGCCGGGTCCGAGGAGGTCCAGGTGATGTCGGTGCCGTTCCGGGCGCCCTTCACCGCGAGGGGGAGGTTCTCGGTGGTGCGCGTGGCGAGCTTCAGCGCGTCGAGGTCGTCGTTGATGCTCGGGGCGAGCACGACCACCTCGAAGGCGATCGTCGCGCCCTGGGCGGTGGTCGCCGTCAGGGTGACCGGGGTGTTCTGCGCGATCGAGCGCGAGACGACGCCGGTGGCCGAGACGACCGCGCTGTTCGAGGAGGTCCAGGTGAGCGGGACGCCGCTGCTGGAGGCGGGCAGCGTCAGGTTCGAGGAGACCTGGGTCAGCGACGGGTTGCCGGCCAGCAGGACGGGCTGGATGTCCGAGCGCAGCAGGGCGGAGGTCGCGGACGCCTTCGCCGCGGCGGTCGGCATGCTCGAGGCGACCTGCTCGGCGGTGAGGGAGGTGTCCCAGAACTTCACGTCGGTGACGTCGGCGGTCACGAGCGCGTCGCCGGAGTAGAGCGAGCGGCCGAGGTAGCCGAGCGTGGACCCGGTCGGGACGATGCTCGCCATCGACTTCATGGTGTTCGCGGTCGAGATCTGCGTGCCGTCGCGGTAGAGGGTCAGCACGGTGCTCGACCCCGTGCCGGTGCCGACGAGCGTGAGCGTCGTGAACCCGGGGTTCAGCGTGCCGCCGAACGGCATGCGGGTCTCGCCGTTGCTGGTGGGCTCCTTGACGCGGATGCCCGCGAGGACCTGTCCGCTGGGCGAGCCGTCGGGGTTGCGCGGGTTCACGAAGACGTGGTTGCCGAGCTGCGTGGTGTTCCACGGGCCGACGCCGTCGCCGATGACCCAGCCGAACTGGTTGGCGGTGGTCTGCGTCTTCACCGTGTACTCGACGGCGAACGCGTTGTCGGCTCCGGTGACCGGGCCCTGGGGCAGGCTCGCGTAGCCGTCGTTCTTGAACCGGGCGACCTGGTCGCCGCCGGCGTTCGCGAAGGACGCGTCGGTGAGGCCGGTCAGGGTGGCGTTGCGTCCGTTGCCCGAGATGTCGAGCAGGGCCGAGCCGGCGTGGGACATGTCGTAGTGCGCGGTGGGCGCCGGGACGTCGACGGCCTGCGCCGAGACGGGGACGAGAGCGCCGGTGAGGGCGACGCTCGTGCAGGCGAGAGCGGAGAGGAAGAGGGATCGCACGCGGCGCCGAGGCGCGGCGGCAGGGGGCTCCGGGGAGCGTCGTCTCATCGTCGAGACCTTTCCTTCAGGGGAGGGATGCGCCGAGCCGAGGGGACCGACGCGTGTGTTCACGTTAACATGTGAGCCGCCTCAGAGCCATGGGGGAATTGCTCCGGCGGCGAGAGCGAACCATGCGACAGGGGAGCGCTTCGGCGCAAGACCTGCACCCCCGAGCGCCCAGGGCGTAGCGTGAGCGCACCGCATCCTGGCCCCCGGTGACGGAACCATGCCCATCCGCCTGCCCTGCGAGGACTTGACCATGACGACGCTCTTCCACACCGGTGGCTCCCTCTCCCTCGACGACGCGACCGCCGACGCCGTCGTCCGCTACTCGCTCGCGCTCGCGCAGCGGCACCGGATGAGCACGGTCAGCGTCGCCGACGACTCGGCCCCCTCCTCCATCGTGACGCTCACCGTCGGGCTCGGCGTCCCCCTGGTCGTCGCGGGCAGCGATGGCGCAGCGGCGGAGTCGAGCGCCGAGATCCTCGAGCGCCTCGACGCGCTCGACGGCGCGGGCGGTCCGGTGCCCGCCTCGGACGTCGACCCCCGCGCGACGTGGGAGCTCGAGAACGAGTACTGAGCTCCGAGCCGCGGCGCCGCCGGCGCGGATCCGCCCTGCTCCTGCTCCGCGGGCGCGGAGCGTCAGCGCCGGTAGTCGCGGATGATCTCCTGGGCGAGCGTCGTGATCGGGGTCGACGTCGCTCGCGCGCGGACCCGCAGCACCTCGAAGGCCTGCTCGACCGTGGTGCGGTGGGCGTAGGCGAGGATCCCCTTCGCCTGCTCGATCAGCACCCGGCTGTCGAGGGCGTGCTGCAGCTGCTCCTGAGTGACCGTGCTCTGCTGGAGCGCGCGCTGGTGCAGGATCCCGATCGTCGCGACGTCGGCGAACGCCTGCACGACCGCGATGTCGTCAGGATCGAGCCGCCCCGGCCGGGCCTGGAAGAGGTTGAGGGAGCCGATCGTCGTCCCCGCCGAGCGCATCGGCACGCAGTGCGCCGAGAGCACGTCGAGCTCTACCGCCAGCGTCCGGAACTCCGCCCACTCCTCGCCCACGGCGCGGGCGTCCTCGACGATCACCGGCCGCCCGGTCTCGAAGCACTGGATGCACGGGCCCGACCCGCTATCGAGCTGGAGCAGCTCGATCAGCCGGGTGTCCTCGTCCGTGGAGGCGAGCACCTCGAGGGAGCCGGTGGAGTCGGCGAGGACGAGCCCCGCCGAGACGGCGTCGAAGAGGGTCGCGCTGCTCTCCACGAGGGTCTGGGTGAAGTCGACGACGTCGTAGTCGTCGACCAGTGTGTCGGAGAGGGCGACGAACGTCTGGATGACGCTGCGCTCGCGGGAGTTCGTCACCATGTGTCGTCCTGGGCGGTGAGAGGGCGGTCGGGGAACCCGTCGTGCCGGGCCACGATGCCGGAGGCGACATCGACGACGGAGCGCTGCTGGGCGAAGGCGTGGGCGCGCAGCAGCAGCTGCGCCTCCTCGGCCGTGCTGCCGTAGCGCGCGATGATCATGCCGGTCGCCTGGTGCACCACGCGTCGCGAGCGCGGATTCGTGCTCTCCTCGACCTCGTTGTCGCGCAGCACCGCGGCAAGCACCAGCAGCGCCGTCGCGGTGGTCGAGGCGCTGATCCGGCCGAGGAGGGAGTCGCTGAGCGACGTGGGGCGGCGGGAGTAGAGGTCGACCGCGCCGATCGAGAGCCCCGCGATCGAGAGCGGGAAGGCGAAGACCGCGCGCACCGCCGTGGGGCCGATCGCCTCGGTGAAGAGCGGCCAGCGCTCCTCCGCGCCGGTGTCCGGCACCGAGACGGGGCCGGCAGCGCGGATCGCCTCCCAGCACGGGCCCTCGCCGAGGTCGATCTGGATCTCGTCCAGCCGGCTCGCGGTGCTGTCGCTCGCGGCGACGGTCTCGCCGCCGAAGGGGCTGCCGAGCGTGGAGATCGCGACGCCGTCGATCGGATACCCGCGCAGATACGGGTCGCAGAGAGCGTCGGAGTCGGTCACCGCGCCCATTTTAGCCGTCGGCTCCGCTCGGAGCGACGCTCCGCCGGACCGGCGGGGACCACGACGCGGTGACGCGCGGGAGCCCGCCTGGCTGCGCTGCCCGGGCGCACGAGGCGACGGCCCGTGAAGCGGCTCGTCGGGCGCGGACGGTGCATGGTGCGGGGCGACGGGAGCCGGAGGACGGCGGCCTGCACGGCGACGGAGCGGCTCAGGCCGGGGTCGATCGAGCCGGGACGCTCGAGGGCGGCGATGAGGTCGTCGAGGACGGCGAAGGCGGGATCTGTCATCACGGCTCCTGGCCGGGTGTCCGCGGCCGTTGTCGTGCGCCGAGGCGCGGGAGGTGTCGATCGGGTGTCGCCGTGCGGGGTCCGCGCACGACGTCGACGAGGTCCTGCCCGACGGTACGGGGCGCGGATCGACCGGACGACGTGGTTGACCTCTCGGAGGTCCGCCGCTACTCGTGCTCTGCGTTGAGCTCGTCGAAGTCGTTCGTGATGATCGACAGCGGGGTGTACGGCGTGATGAGGAGGAGCGCCGGGTTCGCGCGACCCTCGCCGTAGTTGACGGTCAGCCACTGCGGGGTCGGGGAGGCCAGGGCGGCCTCGACCTCGGCGCGGAACTCGTCGAGGCTCCTGTTGTTGACGGTGTAGGCGGTGCCGTTGTAGATCAGGTCGATGCGCTTCACAGCTGGTCGCCCTTCGCCGGGGGACGCACCGGTTCGGCGGGTTCCGAGATCACGTACAGCCCGCCCGCGGAGTTCGCGAGGTCGGTGAGCGCGGAGATCCAGGCGGGGTTGATGCGGGGCATCCGGCCGCCGAAGTACTTGTAGCGGAGCGCGTGGGAGGGGTGGATCCAGATCGCGCTGCGGCCGTCGCCCATGCTGTGGTCGTCGCGCCAGCTGAGCAGGAACGACTCGTTGCGGCGCAGCTTCGCGGTGATGACGATCTGCAGGTGCGCGAGCACGCGGTCCTCGAAATCGATCTCGACGGTCCCGTCGTAGTGCAGCTTCCCCATCGGCGTCTCCAGCCCCTGATCTCCGGCCGGCAGGCGCCCGCCGTTGCCACCACCCTTCCGCAGACCGGAGGGATCCGACAACCCGGCCTGCCATTCTCTGCTCGATCTGTCCAGGTCTTCCGTCAGCGGCGGTCCTCTGTCAACCTCCTCCCTCCACGCAGCCGGCGCTGCCGAGCATGGACGGCATGAAGCACATCCTCTTCGCCGACAAGACGATCCTCGTGGGGGACGAGGCGGCCGACGCGCTCGTCGAGTACGCCGTCGCCCTCGCCTCGAAGGGCGCGGCCGACACCGTCGAGTACACGGGGATCGGCGCGGACGGCGGGACGGTCGATGCCACCTTCCTCGTGAACGCCGCGGCCGCCCTCATCGTCGAGACCACGCCGAGCGACCTGCCCGAGCCGGACAACGCGGCGGAGGTGGCACGGCTGCGCGAGCGGATCGACGCGCTCACCGGCGAGCATCCCGTGCAGCCCGGCGACGGCGAGCTGACCAGTGGTGCCGACTACGAGGACTCCTACGAGCAGTGAGTGGTTCCCCGTGGTGCGGGTCCGGGCACGACCGGCGTCCGCTACCACTGCGAGGCTCCGCAGTGAACCCCCTGATCGGCTGAGGGGAGGCGGACGTACCGTGGCCCTGCGGGTCGCCGACGACACGATCACCGGTCGACCGCTACGGGCACGGCCGCGGGTCGGCCGGGGAGGACGGACACCATGACCGGAGACCATCCCTTCTGGGTGCGCCTCGCGCGCAAGGAGCCGCAGTGCGCCATCGTGCGCGGCCGGGTCTTCGAGATCGGCGCCCCCGACGAGCGGGACGGGGCCTTCCTCCTCACGGTCTGGGAGAAGGGGCGGCCCGTCGGGCACGTCCTGAACGTGGATCCGCCCGCCTACAAGCCGTGCGGACCCGGGCACCCGGTCGAGCCGCAGCGGGTCGACGGGGTCGAGGAGCTGCTCGAGCTCCTGGTGCCCCAGCGCACCCGGCTCGCGGCGCACGGCTGACGCCGCTCCCGTCCGCGGGGGCCGCCCGAGTCCTGTGCACCGGGAGCGGGGCGAGCGCTGAGCACCCGCCGGCGGACGCCCGGGACGGGGGAGTCGTGCGGCCGGGCGGCGGCTGGCATCCTGACCTCGGTGCGACGAGCGCGCCCGCGAGGGGGAGCCCGATGAGCACCGCCGAGGACGTCGACGACGGGACCGCCGAGTTCGGGTACCGCCCCTCCCTCACCCGCGGGATCGGCCGCTTCGGCAGCTTCGCCGCGGGCGTGAGCTACATCTCGATCCTGACGGGCACGTTCCAGCTCTTCTCCTTCGGCTTCGCGCTCGGCGGTCCCGCCTACTGGTGGTCCTGGCCGATCGTGTTCGCCGGTCAGCTCATGGTGGCTCTGTGCTTCGCCGAGCTCGCCGCCCGCTACCCGGTCGCCGGTTCCGTCTACAACTGGAGCAAGCGCCTGGCGGGGCCTGCGGTGAGCTGGCTCGCGGGCTGGCTGATGGCCACCGCCTCCGTGGTGACGCTCGCGGCCGTCGTGCTGGCGTACCAGGCGACGCTCCCGCAGATCTGGAGCGGGTTCCAGCTCAGCGGCTCCTCGGGGGTGAGCGCCGTGATCTGGGGCGCCCTGCTGATCGCGTTCACCACCGCGGTCAACGCGCGCGGCGTGCGGCTGATGGCCCGGATCAACAGCGTCGGCGTGCTGATCGAGCTGATCGCGGCGGTGCTGCTGGTGGCGGTGCTCGCAGTGAATGTGGTGCATCCGCCGACAGTGCTGCTCGACACCAGTGGCTACGGCGGGAGCACCCCGGGCGGGTACGCCGGCGCGTTCCTCATCGCCGCGATCGCGTCGGCGTACGTGATGTACGGGTTCGACACCGCGGGCTCGCTCGGCGAGGAGACGGTCGACCCGCGCCGGACCGCGCCGACGGCGATCCTGCGGGCGGTGACCGCCTCCTTCGTCCTCGGGGGCCTCATCCTGCTGCTGGGGATCCTCTCGGCGCCCGACCTCGCCGACCCGGCGCTCGGGCAGGCGTCGGGCGGGCTGCAGCGGATCGTGCTGCAGGTGCTCGGCGGCCCCCTCGGAACCGTCTTCCTGCTCTGCGTGGTCGTCGCGATCACGGTGTGCGCGCTGGCGGTGCACACGGCGGGCATCCGTCTGATCTTCGCGATGGCGCGCGACAACGCCCTGCCCGGCAGCCGCGTGCTCGCCCGCGTCGACCCGCGGCGCGGGACCCCGGTGGCGCCGGCGCTGGTCGTGGGGGTGCTCGCGGTGCTGATCCTGGTCGTGAACATCGGGACGCCGGCGATCTTCACGGCCGTGACGAGCGTGGCGGTCATCCTGATCTACCTCGCCTATCTGCTGGTGACGGTGCCGCTGCTGATCGCCCGGCTCCGCGGCCGGTGGCCTGCAGCCGCGCCCGGGCGCTTCTCGCTCGGCCGCGCGGGCCTGCCGGTGAACGTCGTCGCGGTGCTCTGGGGCGCGGCGATGACGATCGACCTCGCGTGGCCGCGCGTCGAGGTCTACGGGGAGGAGCTGCGCTGGAGCGCGGTCGTCGTGATCGCCGCGGTCGTCGGGATCGGCCTGGCCTGGTTCCTCCTCCGCGGCCGGCACCGCCTCGGCACCCTTCCCGCGCACGCGCTCCCCTCGACGCCGCCGCAGGGCTGAGCCGGAAGGCCCGTTCTCGAGGGGGGAGGACGGGCGTGCCAGGGCGAATCGGCGGCGGCACCGGGAGGAGGATGGGGGAGCGCGTGCTCGGCCGAGCGCCGCGGGGAGGAGCGCGCGTGCGGAACCGCCTGGCGACTCCGTCCCTGCTCGCGCACGCCGTGCTCATCCAGGCCGTCGCGTTCCTGCTCCGGCCGGCCGCCGTCTACCAGGCGATCCGGCTCGACGTGCCGGCCTGGGCGCTCGGGGCGCTCGGCGCCTCGTTCGCGCTGGTGCCGCTGCTGATCGCGCTGCCGGTGGGCGGGCTGGTCGATCGGGTCGGCGCCCGGGCCGTGATGGCCGTCGGCTCGCTCGTCGCGGTGGGAGCGGCCGCGGTGCTGCTCCTGGCGGGCGGGAGCGTCGCGGGGCTGCTCCTCGGCATCGCCCTGCTCGGCGCGGGGCACCTGGGCTGCGTGGTCGGGCAGCAGACCGTCGTCGCGGGCGGCACCGGAGGCACGCGGCTCGACAGCCGCTTCGGCTACTACACGTTCGCCGCGTCGCTCGGGCAGGCGATCGGGCCCGCGTTCATCCCGGTGCTCGCGGGCGGCTCGGTGCGGCCCGACCCGGCGCCGCTGTTCCTCGTGGGTGGGATCCTCGCGGTGCTGCTGCTGGTCTCGACGGCGGGGATCCGCAGCCCGTCCCCGCGCGGACCCGCGGCGGAGGGGGCGGCGGCTCCGGGCTCGACGCTCGGTCTCCTCCGGGTGCCGGGCCTCGCGCGCGCCCTGCTGACCAGCGCGACCGTCGTCGCCGCCGTCGACCTGACCGTCGTCTACCTCCCCGCCCTCGGCGCCGAGCGCGGGCTCCCGGCCGGCGTCGTCGGAGCCCTGCTCACCGTGCGCGCGCTCGCGTCGATGGCCTCGCGGCTCCTCCTCGGCGCGGCCACCGCCCGGCTCGGGCGCACCCGGGTGATGGTGGGCGGCATCCTGATCTCGGCGCTCTGCCTGGTGCTGGTCGCCCTGCCCGCGCCGACCGTGCTCCTCTTCGTCGCGGTCGCCGCCCTCGGCCTGGGCCTCGGGATCGGCCAGCCCATCACGATGTCGTGGCTGATCGAGCGGACCCCCGCCGACCGCCACGGCCGCGCCCTCGCGCTGCGCCTGGCCGGGAACCGCCTCGGGCTGATCGCCCTGCCCAGCCTCCTCGGCGTCCTCGCGGCGGCGTCCGGAGCGGGCGGCGTCCTCATCGGCACCGGTGCCGCGGTCGGCGCGACCCTCCTCCTGCTGCGCGGAGTGCGCCTGGACTGAGGTGCCCGGGGCCGCAGTGGATCGGCGGCGCGAGCCGCGTTCCCGGACCTCTCCGTCGGAAGACCGGAGGGTCAGCTGCCCGGCTCCTCCACGCGGACGTCCTCGGCGGCCTTGTCGGCGCGCCAGCCGCGCCAGACCGGCTGGCGGAGGGTGCCGGAGGCGGTGCGCTCGCGGTAGCGGACCTCGCCGACCAGGACGGGCGACACCCAGTGCACGCCGCGCGACTCGAGCGGAGGGACGGAGACGGCGGGCTCCTCGGCGGCGTGCTCGGCCAGGCGGTCGACCAGTCCGCGGCGCTCGCGGTCGCTGAAGCCGGTGCCCACACGGCCGGAGTAGGCGAGCCCGTCCTCGCCGGGGATCGCGGTCAGCAGCGCCCCGACCGAGCCCTGCAGGCCGCCCTCGCCCTCGCGCCAGCCCACGATCACGACCTCCTGCAGCCGGTGGTGGGTGAGCTTGATCCAGTCGCGCGAGCGGCTGCCCTCCTGGTAGCGCGAGTCGCGGCGCTTGGCGACCACGCCCTCGAGGCCGAGGGTGCGGCTGGTGGCCATCGCCTCCTCCAGGTCGCCGTCGAACACGGACGGGACGTGCACGCGCTCGTTCTCGGCGACGAGCTCGACCAGTGCCGAGCGACGGGTGTCGTAATCGCTCCCGGTCAGGTCGTCTCCTGCGCGCTCGAGCAGGTCGAAGACCATCAGGTGCACCGGAGTGGACCGGGCGGCCGCCTCGATCTCGCGCGGCTTCGTCAGCCCGCCGCGGGTCTGCAGGGCGCCGAAGTCGGGGCGCCCGCGAGCGTCGAGGGCGACGATCTCGCCGTCGAGCACGGCGTCGGCGGCGGCCTCGGCGAGCGGGGCGAGCAGATCGGGGAACGCCGCGGTCAGGTCGTTGCCGTTGCGGCTCGTGAGGGTCGCGGTGCCGCCCTGCACCCGCACGAGAGCGCGGTAGCCGTCCCACTTCATCTCGATCGCGGCCCCCGGGTCCACGTCGCCGCGGCGTCCGGGCGTGGCGAGCATGGGGCGGTGGCGGCGCGGGGCGGAGTCCTCAGCCGGGCGGTCGGAGGAGGGTGCGGGGCGGGGAGCGGGCGACGCGGCGGACGCGGCCGCCCTGCCCCGTCGCTGCGTCCCGTGCCCGTGAGCGGGACCCGGCGCCATCAGATGCAGGAGCCAGTTCTTCTCGGCGCCCTCCCTCGAGCCCGTGTGCAGCAGGGCGTAGCGGCGGGGCTCGCCGCCGAGCCCGCCGTCGGGGCGGCCGGTCAGCACCGCGATCACCTCCTTCCCCTCGCGCCACTTCTCGAGCGCGTAGGTGCCCTCGTCCCAGATGCGCACCTCGCCGCCGCCGTACTCGCCGGCCGGGATCGTTCCCTCGAAGGTCGCGTACTCGAGGGGGTGGTCCTCGGTCTGCACCGCGAGCCGGTTCGGGTCGCCCTCCAGCGGCGGGCCCTTCGGCACCGCCCAGCTGACCAGGACGCCGTCGTGCTCGAGCCGGAAGTCGTAGTGCAGGCGCCGCGCGTGGTGCTCCTGGATGACGAAGGAGTCGCCCGAGGAGATGCCCGCGGACCCCGCCTCGGGCACCGGCTCCGGCGTCTTCGACGCGTCGCGCATGCTGCGGTAGGTCGCCAGGCGGTCGGAGGAGGCGTCCGTCGCGGCGAAGCCCGCCATCCGCTCCGGGGTCGGCTCGAGCCCGGCACCCCGGGCGGCGAGCAGCGGGCGGAGGAGGTCGCCGTCGCTCCGCAGCCGCTCCACCACCTCGTCGGGCGACAGGTGGCGCAGGTCCTCGGCACCCAGCTCCTCCCACGTGCGGGGCGCGGCGGCGGCCGGCCGGAGGCGCCCCCGGAGGGAGTAGGGGGCGATGGTCGTCTTCGCCGCGCTGTTCTGGCTCCAGTCGACGAGGACCTTGCCCTCGCGCAGGGTCTTCTTCATGTCCGAGACGACGAGGTCGCGGTGGTCCGACTCGAGCGCGCGCGCCAGCTCGTGCGCGACCGCCGAGATCTGGTCGCTGGAGGCGGAGGCGTCCAGCGGGCAGTAGAGGTGGACTCCCTTGCTCCCGCTGGTCACCGGCAGCGGAGCCAGCCCCATCCCCTCCAGCAGGTCGCGGGCGAGGAACGCGACCTCGGCGCACTCGGCGAGGCCCGCCCCCTCGCCCGGGTCGAGGTCGAGCACGAGACGGTCGGGCGGACGGCGCTCGCCGTCGGAGCCCACCCGCCACTGCGGGACGTGCAGCTCGAGCGCCGCCTGCTGCGCCAGCCAGGTGAGCCCGGCGACGTCGTCGACCAGCGGGTACTCGACGTCGCGCGACGAGTGCGCGAGCCGGGTCCGGCTCAGCCAGTAGGGGGCGGAGGAGGGGAGGTTCTTCTCGAAGAAGACCTCGCCCGGATGCTCGGCGGTGCCCACTCCGTCGACCCAGCGCTTCCGGGTGACCGGGCGGCGCGCGAGATGGGGCAGCATCGCGGAGGCGACGGAGGCGTAGTAGGAGAGCACGTCGGCCTTGGTGAAGCCCGTCTCCGGGTAGACGACCTTGTCGAGGTTCGTCAGACGCAGCCTCCGCCCGCCGACCGAGACGATCTGCTGCGAGGCGGCCATCCCCCCATGGTGGAGGCAGGTGCGCGCCGAGGGAACCCCGGACCGTCGCGGGAACCCGCAGCGAGCCGCCTCCACGACTCGGGGTTCCCTCGGCGGCGGGGAGTAGCGTCGACGCACCACGTCCGAAGGAGCCCTCCGTGCCCGACACGATCGCCGACATCCCCCTCACCACGATCGACGGCACCACGTCGACCCTCGCCGACTACCCGCCCGTGCGGCTGATCGTCAACGTCGCCTCCCGCTGCGGCCTCGCCCCGCAGTACGAGAAGCTCGAGGCCCTGCAGAAGAGCTACGGGGAGCGCGGATTCACGGTCCTCGGCTTCCCGAGCAACCAGTTCCTCCAGGAGCTGAGCGACGAGGACAAGATCAAGGCGTACTGCTCGACGACCTGGGGGGTCACCTTCCCGATGTTCGAGAAGGTCCGCGTCAACGGCCGCTCGGCGCACCCGCTCTACGCGGAGCTCACCAAGGCGGAGGACGAGAACGGCAAGGCCGGCCGGGTGAAGTGGAACTTCGAGAAGTTCCTGATCACGGCCGACGGCACGGTCCACCGGTTCCGCCCGACGGTCGAGCCCGACGACCCGCGGATCGTCGACCTGATCGAGGCGTCGCTCCCCGCCTGATCCCGCTCAGCGGCGGGCGCGGGGCGGAGCACGCCACCCGTCGTGGCTCAGCGGTCGCGGAGCCCCAGGGCCGAGCGGGCGTCCGCGGGCTCGACGCCCTCGGGGCAGACGATGTCCGAGACGTCGAACGGCGTCGCGCGCGAGAACGGGATCATCTCGATCCCGTCGACGTGGCGCAGCAGCACGAGGCCGCCCTCGCCCTCGCGCAGGCTCCGGCGCACCTGGCGCAGGAAGATGCCGGCCATGTCGAGCTCGACGACGAAGGAGCGGCCGCTCACGTCGATCCGGCAGCCGATGACCGGCTGGGAGCCGACGGAGACGGAGTCCGGCACGCGGCGCGGCTCGATCGGCTGCTCCTTGCGGAGCGTCCGCACCGGGGTGAGGGTGGGCAGGCCGGTCGCTCGCGCGGTGTCCGTCATGGTCGTCTCCGTCCGTCGACGTCCGCCGATGGTTCCGGGGACGTCTTCTCGACGGTACTTCGCGTCCCCCGCAGAGGGGACGGGGTTGACGGCCGTGCGATCAGGGGGCAGCGGGGCCCAGGAGCGGCGGAGCTCAGGAGCCCTGGCGCTGCTCCTCGGGCTCCGGCAGGACCGAGAGCTCGCCGTGCATGCTGGCGACGCTGAGCATCTGCTCGATCCACGCGCGGTTGAGCTTGGGCTGGTGCGCCTCGGTGAAGCGGAAGTGCAGCGGCACCGACGGGTGCAGCCAGACGGAGCTCCGGCCGTGTCCGGTGGAGGCGTCCTCCATCCACGAGAGCGAGAAGGCTTCGTTGCGGCGCAGCTTCGAGAGGACGGCGACCTTCAGGTGCGCGAGGACGCGCTCCTCGAATTCGATCTCGAGGTTCTGCGGTCCGTAGATGAGCGTGGCCACGGGCCCCCTTCGTTCATCGGGCCGGCCCTGGCGGACGGCTCCTCGGGGGACGGTATCCGCTCGGACCCCGGTGCGGGGAATCGGGCGGGAGACACGCCGGACCCCCATTGACAGTCCCGCGGACGGGACGTAGCACTGCCGGGCGTGCTGGGCGCCACGTTAGCCGACGCATGTAGCGAGAGTCGATGCTCCGTCGCGGATCTCCCGTCGGCCGGGGCCGGCCCGGGAGCGAGCGCGGGCACCTCCGGCTGCCGGCCGCGCCGCTCAGGATCCCGTCACGGCCCGGCCGGCGCGTCCCACCCCTCCTGCGGGGTCGCGCAGGTGCCGCGGAAGACGTACTGCGACGGCAGCTTCCGCTGGTGCGAGGACCAGTCGATCGCCGGCCGCCGCTGCTCCGGAGGCAGGTAGCCGAGCCGGTACACCGCCATCAGCTCCAGCTCGTCGGGCACGGCGAGCAGCGACTCGATCCGCGCCCACGCTCCCGGCACCTCCATCGGGAACGACACGAACTGGATCCCCATCCCCAGCTCGACCGTGCTCAGCCAGACGTTCTCCATCGCGGCGCCCATGCTGAACACCGAGTAGAAGGAGGAGAGCTCGCCCGGCCGGTACTCGGAGCGGTCGAGCATCACCCCGAGCAGCAGCGGCGATCCCGCGACGAGCCGGCGGTTCTCCTCGCCGAGCGTCTGGGGGACGCGGAGGGAGTTCATCAGGAACTGCCCGCGCTTCGTGAAGACCTGCTTCGTGAAGGGGCGGAGCGCAGCCGGCAGCTTGTCGAACAGCATCCCGTCGCGCCGCTGCTCCATCTCCTCGCTGCTGAAGCGGAAGTAGGGCTTGTAGCGCTCGAAGAACGTGCCGTTCGACATCGCGGTGGTCATGCTCTCGCCGCTGATCGCGGCGATCCGGTCGATCGTCTCGCGCTCCTCGACGAGCACGAACCGCCACGGCTGGCTGTTGAGCTGCGAGGGCGCCCGGCCGGCCACCTCCATCAGGAGCCGCTGGTGCTCCTCGGAGACGGGGTCGGGCAGGAACGCGCCGTTGGTGGTCTTCCGGCGCCGGACGACATCGAGGAACTCCATGCCTCGATCCTGCCCCGATCGATCGCGCAGAGGGGGGAGCGGCGGCGGCCCGGGGTGCGCGCGGTACCATCGAGGGTCCTGTGCAGGCTCGAGGGAAGCGGTGGAACGGTGAAGACGAGGGTCATCTTCTACCTTCTCGGAGGTGTGTTCGTGCTCGGCGCGGGCATCAACTCGGTCGTGGGCAGCGGCTTCTCGGTGCCGAACCTGCTGACGATGCTCTGCGGCGCGCTGATCCTCGCGATCGCCGGCTGGCAGGCGCTGCGCTCGTACCGCTCCGACCCCGACCGCGACGTCGAGCCCCCGCGCTAGAAGCCGGGGCGCGTCAGCGCAGGGCTGACCCGGCCCTGAGACGCTGGAGCACTCCTCGGCGCCGCGCCGGCCGCCGCGTCCGCCCGAGAGCGGCGAGCACGAACGGAGCCGCCGCCAGCGCGATCGCCGGGTGCCGGCGTCCGTGCGTCCCCGCGAAGGGGATCACCGCCAGCGGGACGGCGGCGGGAGCCAGCGCGGACGCGGCGCGGGGGTCCGACCGTCGCAGCGTCGCCCAGGCCAGAGCGGTGAGCGTCGACGTGCAGATGTAGAGCGCGTGATGGATCCAGTGCCAGCGGCCTGTGCGGAGAGCGCCGGTGGCGACGGCGGTGCCGAGGGCGCAGTTGGCGGAGTAGCTGACGGCGGCGGCGCGCAGCCAGAGCGGACCGGAAGCGCTCACCCTCCGCCGCGTCCTCACACCTCGCCCCGCGCGAGCAGCAGCCGGTAGGGCGCCGCGCGCTCGACCCGCCACCCCTCGGGCGCCACAGCCCGCAGCTCGGCGGCGGTGAAGCTGCGCCGCACCGACAGAGACCCGTCGTAGTGGAGGAACGAGCCGGCCGCGATCGGTCGCGTGGCCAGCAGGTAGGCCGTGTAGGCCAGCCGCGAGCGCTCGATGTCGTTGTGGAGGGCGCGCGGGGCCAGGCGCTCGCTGTCGGCGAGCAGGTCGGCGAGTGATTCCGGCGACAGGTGGTGCAGCACGTGGTTGGAGGTCACCAGGTCGAAGTGCTCGCCCTCGGCGACCAGGTCGGCGCTGCTCGCGCGGCGGAACTCGACTCCGGGCGGCGCGGGCGTCGACGTGGCGAAGGCGGAGGCGCGCTCGTCCGGATCGACGGCGGTGATCGCCAGGCGGAGGCCGTCCTCGCGGGCCCAGCCGGCGAGGGAGCGGGCGACGTCGCCGCCTCCGGAGCCGATGTCGAGCAGGCGGAACGGCTCGTCGGGCCGCAGCAGCGGACGCAGGCGCGAGCGGTAGAGGCCGCGCCACCCCGAGACCAGCCGGTTCACGGTGCCGAAGCGGGCGTAGGTGGCGTCGAGCAGGGTGCGGTCGCAGTCCGGGTCGTCCATCAGCTCCTGCTCGGAGACCTCACGGTGGCGCAGGTCCGGCGCGAGAGGGGCTCGCGGAGTCACTCCCCGCCCCGCTTGGTGAGCAGCGCGAGCTCGACGGTGAGGCCGGGCCCGAACGCCATCGCGCCGATCCGCTCGCCGTCGGCCGCCTCGCCGTGCAGCAGGCGCCGCAGGATGAAGAGGACGGTCGCGCTCGACATGTTGCCGTTGGTCCGCAGCACCTCGCGCGACGGGGCCAGCTGCTCGTCGCTGAGGGCGAGCGAGGCCTGCACCTTGTCGAGGATGCTGCGGCCGCCGGGATGGATCGCCCAGCGCTGCACGTCGCTCCGCTCGACCTCGGCGCCGGCCAGCAGCGGGGCGACGGCCGCCTCGATGTTCGCTCCGATGATCGAGGGCACGTAGGTGCTCAGCCGCATCGAGAAGCCGTGGTCGCCGATCGTCCACGCCATCTCGGTCTCGCCCTCGTCGGTGAGCGTCGTGGCGAGCGCGTCGAGCTCGAGCACCGGGGCGCCGGGCGCGGCCTCGCGGGCGGTGACGACGGCCGCCGCACCGCCGTCGGCGAAGACGGAGGTCGCGACGATCTGCTCCGGGTCGTTGGAGCTCGTGAGGTGGATGGTGCACAGCTCGACCGCGACGACGAGGACGACCGCCTCCGGGTCGGCCTCGCAGAACTGGCGGGCGGCGCGCAGGCCGGGGAAGGCGCCGTAGCAGCCCATGAAGCCGAGGTGGAAGCGCTGCGTCGAGGGCGCGAGGCCGAGGCGGCGGACCAGCTGGTAGTCGGGCCCCGGAGCGTAGAAGCCGGTGCAGGAGACGGTCACCACGTGGGTGACGTCCTCGGCCGTCATCGACGCGGATGCGAGGGCGCGGCGGGCCGCCTCCGTGAAGAGCTCGGGAGCGCGCTCGGTGTAGACGGCGTTGCGCGCGGCGGTCCCCGGGTCGAGCACCAGGCCGCTCCCCGCGTCGTAGAAGACGCTCGCACCCTCCCGCTCGACCCGGTCGAGCTCGTCGACCACCGTGCTGCGGGTGTCGATCCCGGACGCGTCGAAGGCCGCGCCGATCAGGCGGGACCCGAGCCGGGTCATCGCGGGCTGGGACGCGAAGAGGTCGCGCACCTCGGACTGGCGCAGGACCGTGGTCGGCACCGCCGTCTCGATGCTGCGGATGTGGACGCTCACCCGCAGGAACCTATCGCGGAATCCTGCGGGTGAGCGGTGCCCTGGAGCGTGATCAGAGGATCGGCTTCCCGCCGGTGACGGCGATCGTCGACCCGCTGATGTAGCTCGCCTCGTCGGAGGCGAGGAGGACGTAGGCGGGGGCCACCTCGGCCGGCTGCCCGGGGCGGCCCAGCGGGACCTGCTCGCCGAACTCGGCGACGGCCTCCTCCGGCATGGTCGAGGGGATCAGCGGCGTCCAGATCGGGCCGGGCGCGACCGAGTTGGCGCGGATGCCCTTCTCGCCGAGCGCCTGCGCGAACGAGGCGGTGAGGCTGAGGATCGCCGACTTCGTGGCGGCGTAGGGGAGCAGCTGGTACGACGGCTGGTCGGACTGCACCGAGCTCGTCGCGATGATCGACGCGCCCTCCTTCAGGTGGGGCAGCGCCGACTTCACGAGGTGGAAGTAGGCGCTGATGTTCGTCGCGATCGTGCGGTCCCACTCCTCGTCCGGGATGTCGGTGACGCTCTCGCGGCTCATCTGGAAGGCGGCGTTGCTGACGAGCACCTCGAGGTGGCCGAAGCGCTCGACGGTCTCGGTGACGACGGCGCGGCAGTGCGCCGGGTCCTGCAGGTCGCCGGGGAGGAGCAGCGCCTCGCGGCCGGCCTCCCGGACCCACGTCGCGGTGTCCTCGGCGTCGTCGTGCTCGTCGAGGTAGGAGATCGCCACGTCGGCGCCCTCGCGCGCGAACGCGATCGCGACGGCCTTGCCGATGCCGCTGTCGCCGCCCGTGACGAGGGCGACCTTGCCGCTGAGGCGGCCGGTGCCGCGGTAGCTGGTCTCCCCGTGGTCGGCCTTCGGCGTCAGCTCGGCCTCGGTGCCGGGCGGTGTCTGCTCGGGGGATTCCGGAGTCATGACTCTCCCTCTCGTGTCGTCGGTCGGTGCCTCCATGCAAGCGGGTGGGAGGGAGGGGGCGCAGGGGGTTGACGCCCGGACCGCTCCGTCCTGTCGTCAAGCCCGCGACACCGAGGGCTCCCTGGGTCTTGACTGAGCGTGTCGCCCTTCTTCGGGGCGCTCGGCCAGGAGGTTCGACATGAGCACGACAGACAGGGATCCGGCTGACGGCGGACTGCCGCGACGGGCAGAGGGCTCGGCGGCGGGCGGCACGGCGCGCATCGACTCCGCGGGGGACACGGGAGCGGCTGCGGCGACGGACCGCTCCGCGACTCCGGACCGCTCCGCCTCCTCGGACCGTTCCGCCTCGACGGACCGCTCCGCCTCGACGGACCGCTCCGCCTCGGCGCACTCGGCCCCCGAGCACCGCGCGCCCGTCGGCCCCGACTCCGCCGAGGCGAAGCAGGCCCGTGCGGCCGCGCGCAAGGACATCCACCAGCGCGAGCGCGACCGCTTCGGCGGCTTCAAGATCGGCTGCGCCTTCTTCGGCTGGCTCGCCGCCACCGGACTCGCCGTCCTCCTGACCGCCCTCGTCACCGCGATAGGGGCCGCCGTCATCGGCACCCAGGACGTCACCGGCGACCTCGCGGCCGACCCCGCCGCGTTCGGCTGGGCGGGCGCGATCGCACTGCTGGTCATCCTCCTCGTCGCCTACTACTGCGGCGGCTACGTGGCCGGCCGCATGGCCCGCTTCAGCGGAGCGAAGCAGGGCGTCGGAGTGTGGGCCTGGGCGGTCGTCGTCGCGATCGTCGTGGGCATCGTCTCGGCGATCACCGGCGGCAGCCAGGCGCTCTCCGCGGTCAGCGGCTTCCCGACGATCCCCCTGGACGCCGGCGACGCCACGGCCGCGGCGGTCGTGACGGCGCTCGCCGCCCTGATCGTCGCGCTGGTCGGCGCCGTGCTCGGCGGTCTCGCCGGCATGCGCTTCCACCGCCGCGTCGACCGCGAGGGCCTCTCCGGCCTCTCCGTCTGACGCTCCCGTCCCTCCTCCCTCCGCGAGACGCCGCTCCGGTACGCCACGCACGCCGTGCCGCGCACCGGAGGGGCAGCTCGCGGAGGGGAGGTAGGGTCCTTCGCGTGACGGGGGAGCGAGGGACGCGGCTGGCGGGCGAGCTGCGGGAGTGGGACGCGGGCGCGCTCGCGGACCTGCGGGACGAGTACCTGGCGTTCCTCGAGCAGCGCGGCGAGTCGGCGCTCGAGCGCGACGGCGGCCTCGAGCACGTCACGGCGAGCTGCTTCGTGCTCTCGCCGAATCTGGCGCAGGTGCTGCTCTGCTTCCACCGCAAGGGCCGGTTCTGGGTGCAGCTCGGCGGTCATGTCGAGCCCGGCGACGACTCCACGGCCGACGCGGCCCTTCGCGAGGCGCGGGAGGAGAGCGGAGCGGCACGGCTGCAGCCGCTCGGCGTCCTGCCCCTCGACCTCGACCGGCACGCGCTCGGCGACGGCTTCGGCCGCTGCTCCCGCCACTGGGACGTGGGCTACGGTGCGATCGCCGATCCGGACGCTCCCGTGACGGTCAGCGACGAGAGCGACGCCGTGGCCTGGTGGCCGGTCGACGCGCTGCCCGCCGAGGTGCCGCCGGGGTTCGCCGAGCGGCTGGCCGGGGCGCTCGCCGCGGCGCGTCTCCTCCGCGGTGCGGGGTCGCTCGGCGGCTGATCGAGACCCGCCTCCACCCACCTCGCATACCGGCAGCGCGCCTGCGACGAGTCCTCCCCGTGACTCCGGCGCCGTGCGGCACGATGGGGCGATGAGCAGCACCGCTGACCCCGTCGTCGTCCTCGCCGGTGCGAGCGGATTCCTCGGGACGGACCTCGCCCGCCGCTTCGCCGCCGACGGCTGGACGGTGCGGAGGATCGGCCGCTCCGGGCCGGACGCGCGCTGGGGCGACACCGCCGGCATCACCCGGGTGCTCGACGGTGCGCGCCTCCTGGTGAACCTGGCCGGCAAGAGCGTCGACTGCCGGTACACCGCGGCGAACCGCGCCGAGATCCTCCGCTCGCGCGTGGCGACCACCGGGGAGCTGCACCGGGCGGTCGCGGCGGCCGCGACTCCTCCGCCGGTCTGGATGAACGCGAGCACGGCCACGATCTACCGGCACGAGGAGGAGCGGGCGAACACCGAGGACGAGGGCGTGCTCGGCGAGGGCTTCTCGGTCGACGTGGCGCGGGCGTGGGAGTCGGAGTTCTTCGCCGGGGAGACGCCCGGCGTGCGGCGCGTGGCGCTGCGGATGTCCATCGTGCTCGGAGACGGTCCGGCGACGGCGATCCTGCTGCGGCTGGCGCGGCTCGGCCTCGGCGGTCCGCAGTTCGACGGGCCGTGGCCCTCGACGCGCGCGCGCCGCGAGGCCGGTGTGCACCACGAGCACCGGCGCACCCGCGGCCGTCAGCACTTCAGCTGGATCCACGTGGAGGACGTCCACCGGTCGATCCGCTTCCTCGAGGAGTCGACCCTCGACGGGCCGGTGAACCTCGCGTCGCCGAATCCGAGCGACAACACCGAGCTCTCCCGGCTGCTCCGCGCCGCCGTCGGCCGCCGGATCGGCGTGCCGGCTCCGCGCTTCGTCCTCGAGCCCGCGACGCTCCTGCTCCGCACCGAGTCCGAGCTCCTGCTCAAGTCCCGCTGGGTCGTGCCCGCCCGCCTCGAGGACGCCGGCTTCACCTTCGCGCACCCCCACCTCGCCGAGGCCCTCCGCACCCTGGCCTGACC
>NZ_PSVF01000031.1:0-31327 GCF_002931975.1 Rathayibacter sp. AY1F3
CCGTCCCACCCCGCACCACGAACGGAACCGCCATGCCCCTCTTCCTCTCCGACGCCGCCGTGATCACCATGGACCCGGTCTCGGGCGCTGTCCCGATCACGGCGAGCATCCGCATCGTCGACGAGCTGATCGTCGCGATCGGCCCGGGCCTCGTCCCCGAGCCGGGCGACGAGGTGATCGACGGGCGCGACCGCCTGGTCGTCCCCGGCTTCGTCAACGCCCACACCCACTCGTGGGAGTACCTCTACAAGGGCCGCTACGACAATCTGCCGCTCGAGCTGTGGATGCTGCTGTCGTACCCGATCCTCGGGAACAGCCGCGTCGCTCCGGATCTGGTGCGGCTGCGCTCGTCGCTCTTCGCCCTCGAATCGCTGAAGGCCGGGGTCACGACCCTGGTCGACGACGTGCTCGAGAACCCGGACCAGGACGCGGAGCAGCTCGCCGCGGTCTTCGACGCGTACGACGAGATCGGAGTCCGCGCCAACATCTCGGGCCACGTGATCAGCAGGCCCTTCCACGAGACGATGCCGTTCCTCGAGGAGTACGTGCCCGCGGAGATCCTCGACCAGGCGCGGTCGGCGTCGCGCCCGACGACGGAGGGCTACCTCGCCTTCAGCCGCGAGGCGTTCGCGACCCAGCACGGGAGGGGAGGCGGGCGGCTGCGCTACATGGTCGCCCCGTCCGCTCCTCAGCGGTGCGGGCCCGAGCTGCTCGTGGGGGCGACCGAGCTGGCGCTCGAGCACGGGGCGGAGTGCCACATCCACGTCCTCGAGACGAAGACGCAGCTGGTGACCGGCGAGCTGTCCTACGGCTCGACCCTGGTCGAGTACATGGAGCGGATCGGCGCGCTCTCCCCGAACACGACCTTCGCCCACGGGATCTGGCTCACCGACTCCGACATGGAGCGGATCGCCGCCGCCGGCACGTCCGTCTCGCACAACCCGATCTCGAACCTCAAGCTCGGCTCGGGCATCGCCCCGTGGCGCGCGCTGCACGACGCGGGCGTGAACCTCGGCCTCGGGACCGACGGCTGCTCGAGCAGCGACTCGCCGCGCATGCTCGACGTCGTGAAGGCCGCGGCGCTCCTGCACAAGGTCACGGATCCGGACATCGCCACCTGGCCGACCGTGTCCGAGGTGCTCACCGCCGGCACGATCGGAGGCGCGCGCAGCGCCGTGCTCGACGGCGTCACCGGCAGCATCGAGGTCGGCAAGCAGGCCGACCTCGTCGTCTACGACCTCGAGACGCTGAACTTCACCCCGCGCCAGCGGCTCGAGAACCAGCTCGTCTACTCCGAGAACGGCTCGTCGATCGACACCGTGATCGTCGCGGGCCGGGTCGTCGTCTCGAAGGGCGTCTCGACCACCGTCGACGAGGCGGCCCTCCGTGCGGATCTCGCCGCGCAGCTGGGGGAGATCGTGGCCTGGCAGGACTCGCTGGACCGGACGAACGGCGTGCTCACCGAGCCGTTCCGGCGGATGTACGAGCGGGCGATGCGGCACGACGCCCCCGTCGACCGCTTCAGGGGCCGCCGGCTGGTCTGAGGGCGGGCCGCCTCCCGGTGGACTCCCGGCTCGGCACACGGACGGGCGGGGGCGCGGCTCCAGTAGGTTGCGCACATGAGGTGGCGAGCGGGAGCGGTGGCGGTGCTCGTCCTCGCGCTCGCCGGGTGCACCGCGCCGGCCGACCCCGAGCCGACGACCCGGCCCACGGCCGCCCCCGTCTCCGGGCCGGTGGTCGGCGGCTACGGCGACCTGCACGTCGCGCCCGACGGGTCGATGATGTTCTGCTACTCCGACCCCGACCCGGGATTCACGGGCGTCTGGCGCGAGTGCCAGGACGGGATCCGCACCGAGGGCGTCGACCCGGCCGCGATCGACGCGACCCTCGGGGAGACGGCGACGGCCGATCCGGGCGGGCACCGCTGGGTCGGCGCGGCGGCCGGGAAGCGCACCACCGAGGACGGCACAGACGTCTACACCGTCTTCCTCGCGGGGACGCGCACGCACGACGCCTTCACCGTGACCGCGGTCGGCGAGGGCTCCTACCGCGTGCCGTCCGAGTACCAGGAGCTGCAGCCGGGAGTGCCGGGCGGGTTCCTGGTCCGGCTCGAGCCGATCGGCTGAGCGGGGGCGCCGGCGCGGGCGGAGGAGCCGAGCGGGGTGCAGCGGCCGGGAGGGGCGGAGCCGGCGGACTCGCGCACCCCCTCCGCCCGACCCTCACAGCGGGCGCGGCCGGTACCGCTCGATCAGCGCGTCGAACAGGCCGTTCAACCGCTCGTCGACCACGCGGCGCGACTCGTCGGCGTCGTACCACTCCACGATCTCGCGGGCGCCGTCGCTGAAGCGCACCGAGGGGGAGTAGGCCGGGACGAGGCGGCGGATCTTCGCGTTGTCGAACACCATCGAGTGCGCCTTGTCGCCGACGATCCCGGCACCGAGCTCGGGGTCGGCCGCGGCGATCGCGTCGGAGGCGACGTGCACGAGGCGCGGCTCGACTCCGGCCGCCGCGGCGAGGTCTCGGTGGATCTCGTCCCAGGTCGGCGTCTCGTCGCCGGTGATGTGGAACGCCTCGCCGATCGCGGCGGAGGCGCCGAGAAGGCCGACCAGGCCGACGGCGACGTCGTCGGCGTGCGTGAGCGTCCAGAGCGAGGTGCCGTCGCCGAGGACGACCACCTCCCGGCCGCGGCGCATCCGGTCGACGACGGTCCAGCCTCCGTCGACGGGCAGCGCGGTGCGGTCGTAGGTGTGCGAGGGGCGGACGATCGTGACCGGGAAGCCGCTCGCGCGGTACTCGGCCACGAGCAGGTCCTCGCACGCGATCTTGTCGCGGGAGTACTGCCAGTAGGGGTTCCGGAGCGGAGTCGACTCGGTGACCGGGAGGCTGCGCGGCGGCTTCTGGTAGGCCGAGGCCGAGCTGATGAAGACGTACTGGCCCGTGCGGCCGGCGAACAGGTCGATGTCCTGCTGCACGTGCTCGGGCGTGAAGGCGACGAAGTCGATCACGGCGTCGAAGCTCCGGTCGCCGAGGGCGGCGGTGACGGAGTCGCGGTCGCGGCCGTCGGCCTGCACCTCGCGGACGCCCTCGGGCAGCGGGCGGAGCGACGTCCGCCCCCGGTTCAGCACGGTCACGTCGTGGCCGAGCCGCTGCGCCTCGCGGACGCAGGCGGCGCTGATGATCCCCGTCCCGCCGATGAACAGCACGCTGAGCGACATGGATCCTCCTCCGGCGGCGCCCGCGGCGGACGCCTCCCGATCCGATTCCCCCACATCGGGGCGCCGCACGCGAGTCCCTTGACCCGGCTACCGCTCGACGGGACGCCGTTGCTCGTCCTCCGGCTCGAGGGCGAGCAGCGCCTCCGGAGCGGCCGCCGCGGTCGGCACGTCGGGCGCCGTCCGCTGCTCGAGGGAGCGGCCCCAGGCCGTGCCCACGAGGATCAGCGCGATGCCGAGGAAGCCGACCGGCGCGATCGGATCGCGGGCGAGCGCGACTCCGACGACCGCGGCCCACACCGGCTCGGTGCCCAGCAGCAGGCTGACGCGGGAGGGCGAGGTGCGGCGGACCGCCCACGTCTGCACGAGGAAGCCGAAGACGGTGCAGACCAGGACGAGGTAGAGGAACAGGCCGGCGCCCACGGGGTCGAGCCCCGCGACGTACTCGGGGATCGGCACGCCGACGACGAGCGACGCGGCGCTGAACACGACGGCGCAGGTGCCGAGCTGCACCGTGGTCAGGCGGAGGGAGTCCATCGGCGCCCGCGCCGAGAGGCGGTGCATCGACGTGACGTGCACGGCCCGTACGACGGCGGCGCCGAGGATCAGCAGGTCGCCGGGGGAGAGCGGGCGGAGGGCGCCGTTGCCGGCGAGCAGCGCGACTCCGACGACCGCGACGAGGCATGCGAGCAGGAAGCGGCCCGGGAGCCGGCGCTTCGAGACGGCGGAGTCGAGGATCGGCGTGATCACGATCGTCAGGCTGATGATGAGGCCCGCGTTGGTGGCGGAGGTGCCGGCGATGCCGTAGGTCTCGAGCGCGAAGATCGTCGCGAGCAGCGCCCCGATGGTCACGCCGACCCGCCACTCCGCCGCGGTGATCCGGTGCCGCCGCGCTGCGACGATCACGGCCAGGCACAGCGCGGCGAGGGTCATCCGCGAGCCGAGCAGCGCAATCACGCTGGAGTCGGTGACGAGCTCCTTCGCCGCGAAGTAGGTCGAGCCCCAGGAGGCGGCGACCACGAGCAGGAGGAGGTCGATCCGGAAGCGGGAGAGGAGAGCGCGCACGGCTCATCGTGGCGGCACGGAGACCCGCAGGACAAGACTGCATCTTCTTCGCCGACGCGTAAGTTGGAACTCATGGAACTCGGACAGCTCAGGGCTCTGCGGGAGCTCGGCGAGCGCGGGAGCATCGCCGCCGTCGCCGCCGCGATGCGGGTGTCCCCCTCCTCCGTCTCGCAGCAGATCAGCGCGCTGCAGCGCCGCACGCCGACGGCGCTGACCTTCCGCGACGGGCGCCGGACCGCGCTGACCCCCGCCGGCCGCGCTCTCGCGGCCGCCGTGGTCGAGGTGGAGGTCGCGCTCGAGCGCGCGGCCCGGGCGGTCGCGGACTTCGAGGGGGAGCCGAGCGGCACCGTCTCGGTCGCCGCGTTCCACAGCGCGGGGCTGGCGATGTTCGGCCCGCTGCTGGAGGCGCTGCGCGCACCGGGTCGGCCGGGCGTCGCGCTCGCCGACTTCGACGTGGCGCAGAGCGCCTTCGCCGGGCTGACCGCGGATCACGACCTGGTCGTCGCGCACCGGCTCGCCGGCAGCGCCGAGTGGCCCGGGACCGTGCGCTCCACGCCCCTCCTCTTCGAGCCGCTCGACCTCGCGCTGCGGCGCGACCATCCGCTCGCCGCGAAGGACGTCGTCCGTCCCGCCGACCTCCGCGACGAGGAGTGGGTCGCGGTGCACGAGGGCTTCCCCCTGGAGCGGGCGATCGACGCCATCGCGGTCCTCGCGGGCGGCGACGCGCGCATCCCGCACCGGATCAACGACTTCCTGGTCGCGGCGGCGGTCGTGTCGGCGGGCGACGGCGTGGCGCTGCTGCCGCGGTACACGACCGACCTGCGGCGCACGCCGGAGGTGGTGCTGCGGCCGCTCGGGATCCCGGGGCTCGGCCGCCACATCGACTGCCTCGCCCGGCCCGAGACGCTGGAGCGCTCGGCCGTGCGGGTCGTGCTCGAGCAGCTGACCGGGATCGCCGCGGGGCTCGCCGCCGCGCCGTAGCATCGTGCCGTGCACCGCCTGATCGAGACCACGGCCGGAGACCCGGCCGCCACGGACCTCTTCGCCCTGCAGGAGGCCGACCTCCTCGCCCGCTACGGCGGCGACGACACCGGTCCGCGCCCTCCCGCCGACGCTCCGACCCTGCTGCTCGAGGTCGACGGCGGGCTCGTCGGCTGCGTGGCGCTCGCGGTCGAGGACGGCATCGGCGAGATCAAGCGGATGTTCGTGGTGAGCGCCGCGCGGGGCCGCGGGCTCAGCCGCGTGCTGCTCGCCGGCGTCGAGCGGATGGCGGCCCGCGAGGGCGTGGAGCTGCTCCGACTGGTCACCGGCACGGAGCAGCCGGAGGCGATGGCGCTCTACGCGAGCGCCGGCTACGACCCGATCGCGGGCTACGGCTACTGGGGCGACGAGCCGAGCGCGCGCTGCTACGCGAAGCGGCTCGACCGCGAGGCGCTGCTCGCCGACGCGGGCTGACGCCGGGCTGGCGCTGGGCTGATGCCGGGCTGCCCGTTCGGCCGTCGGGGCGTGACGCCGGGCTGACGCCGGGCTGCCCGTTCGGCCGTCGCGGGCCGGCGCCGGACTGACGTCGGGTTCTGCGCTCGCCCGTCGCGGGCTCTCCGGGCCGCTCGGTCCAGGGTGCTCGCGAGTCGGGCCGCCCGCTCGGAGGGTCCGTGTCGGCGAGCCCGATGGGGCATCTACGACGTCGTGCACGGCTGGTCGGCGGTGCGGAGAAGCTGCTGAGGATGAGGCGCGGGAGGCGCGGCGCGCCGCCTCAGGGCAGGTTCGCGCCAGAGCGGCCTCGAGCGGCGTGCCCCGTCGCGGAGCAGGCGACTCTGTCGGAGCGGCACGGGCATCCTCCCGCGCCTCTCACCCGACTCTGCCCCCGATACCCAGGGGTGCACGATGACAGAAGGACTCCGATGCAGAACGAAGACACCAGCACGCCGAGCGGCGCCCCCGATCGTCTGACCCAGCGCCGAACCGTGGTGAAGGGCGCCGCATGGGCGATTCCTGTTGTGGCCGCCTCGATCGCCGCTCCGATGGCGTCGGCCTCGACCGCCCCCCAGTGCGCCCTGCAGGACGCGCAGCGCATCGACGCCACCTCGACCACCGCGCTCGCGGCCCGGACGATCCCCGTGCCCGCGGGAACCCAGTGGGTCCGCTTCACGGCGGTCGGCGGAGACGGCGGCGGCGTCCGCACCGGGTCGGACGTCACCAGCGCCGGTGCGCGGGTGACGGGCACCATCCCCGTCGACGCGCTCGGCGGAGCGTCCGAGATCGTCATCACCGCGGGCTCGGGCGGCAGCAACCAGGCCGGCGGCCGGGGGCTCGGCAACGGCGGGGCCCCGGGCACTCCGGGCTACATCGGCTCCGGAGGAGGGGGCGGGGCCAGCGGGATCACCGCCGCGGGCTCCCTGCTCGTCATCGCGGGCGGCGGCGGCGGTAGCGCAGCCGGCTTCACCTCGAACGACTTCACCCGGTCCGCCCGCGTCGGGCCGAACGCGGGGTCCGGCGGTCCCGTCGGCGGCTCCGGCTACGACAGCGCCGTCTCGCGCGCGGACAGCAGCACCGGCTCCACCGAGCAGGCTCCGAGCACCGGCGGAAGCCAGACCGGGCCGGGACAGCCCGGTGTGACGACGGTGAACGTGACCGAGTCGGTTCTCGGCAGCCCGGGCTCCGGGCGCGACGGCGGTGCCGGCGCACCGAGGACGAACGCGAGCCGCCAGGTGACCTATGCGTCCGGTGGCGGTGGCGGCGGCTACTTCGGAGGTGCCGGCGGCGGCACCTCCCTGTGGGTGCGGGGTGGCGGCTCCTACGCGGCCAACGCGTCGACGGGCGCAGGAGGCAGCAGCTTCGCCGCGTCCGGCGTGACCGTCGAGAACTCCGACGTCGACACCCGTTCGCAGACGATGGGCTACGTGGAGGTCGCCTTCTTCGTCTGCGAGTAGCGCCTGCCCGAAGGCCAGGTGAGCCTCCGTGGTCGCCCGCTCCGGCGTGCGACCACGGAGGCTCGTCGTCGTCACCGTCCGCTCCACGTCGTCCCCGTCCTCCTGATGTCCCATCACCATATCAGTATGGGGCGGGAGGCGCCAGACCTCACTCCTCCTGCGGCTCCGCGCCGTCGTGCTGCAGGCGCACCAGGACGCGGCGGAGGTGCATCGCCGCGAGGACGCCGGGACCGAGGGTCCGGGAGGTCGCGGCGGTCCGCTCGTCGACGACCTGCACGAGGTGCCGGATCGCGCGGGCCGCGCCTCCGATCGCCCGGTGCGCGGCGGGGGAGCCGGCGTCGTCGCGGTCGATCGCGTCAGCGACCGCCCGGCAGGCCTCGCTCAGCGGCGGCCCGAGCGCCGGATCGAACGGGAGCGCGCCCGGCCGCTCCCAGATGGTGTCCGCGAGGGCGCCGCTCAGATCGCGGACGTGGAAGAGGATCGCGTCGAGCGTCTCGAGGCGGAGGTGGTCGGGTCGGGAGTCGCGCCGGTGCAGCAGCGCGCGCGGGTTGCCCTTGCGGCTCTCGTCCGCGTCCGCGAGGGCCGCGCGGACCTCCTCCGCCGTCCGGGCCAGCTCCTCGCCGTTGCGCGCCCACGCCTCGTGCTCGGGTGGCCACGTCTCCTCGAGCGCGGCGGCCAGCTGGCGCAGGTGCTCCGCGAGCTCGCGCTGGAACGCGTCGACCCGGGCGGACGCCGCCTCGACGGTGAGCCCGGGGGCGACGACCACGTTCACCAGCAGCCCCACCACCACGCCCACCGCCATCTGCACGAGGTAGCCGAGGGAGTAGTCCTCGGCGTCGGCCCCGCCGATGATCAGCACGAAGAGGGCCGCCATCGGCACGTACTCGCGGCCCGCGCCGAACCACCCCGTCCCCGAGAGGACCACGCCGATCCCGACGACGAGCGGGATCGTCCACCAGGTCGGGCCGACGGTGACCACCACGAGGGCGGCGAGCCCGATCCCCGCCGCCAGGCCGAGCAGGGTCTGCAGTCCGGTGCGGACCGAGCCCATCAGGGTCGGGTACATGCTGACCAGGGCGCCGAGCGGCGCGTAGTACGGGTACTGCTCCGCGACTCCGGGAGCGAGCGGCGCGACGGCCCAGGCGATGCCGACCGCCAGCGCCGTCTTGAGAGCCAGCATCAGGCGCGAGCCGGTGACCGCCTCCCGCCAGGCGAGGGCGGTGCGGGACGTCCGGGTACGGGGCATCCCGGCACCCTAGGCGAGGGGCGTGGGCCGTCTCTCCCCTCTTGACAGCGGCGGCGGTGGCGCGGAGCGGCGGCGGAGGGCGGAGCGGCGGTGGCGGGCCGAGGACGGCGGCTCGGGGCGGCAGTGCTGGTCACGACTCAGGACTAACGTCCGATCCGTCCCTCCTGGCCCCCGCCGCTCCGCGAGGCGCTGCGAATCCTTCCTCCGTCAGGAACGCGACCGCGGGGACCGCAGGCGCCGTGAGGAGATGCCACTCCCGCTGACGGGGGCCGTTGAGTTTGCGCAACCGCCCTGTTACCGTGAACAAACCGTGCGGCCGGTGGCGTCGGAGACCTCGAGGTGGAGGTCGCGCCGGATCCTGCGAGGCACGGCCAGTCCTTCTCCGAGGTCCACCGGGCCTCTCTCCGCGGCGCCCTCCGGCGCGTCTCCGGAGCCCCTCCGCCCCCGGGGGCGCGCCGCTCACGGTGCGCCTCCGGGCCCCACGCCGCCCTGACGATGGAGTCACGATGACGACCGCACCGACGCCCGCCGACGCCGAGCGCCCCCGATCCTCGGGGCTCCGGCGCCGCCTCACGGCCGGGCTGCTGATCCTGCTCGCCGCGGTGGTGGCACTGCCCTTCACCGCCGCCTCCCCGGCCGTCGCCCTCGGCGAGCCGACCTTCACCAACCCGATCGCTCCGGACACCGCCGACCCCACGATCGAGTTCCACGACGGCAACTACTACATGGTCGCGACGACGTGGGACAACCGTGTCGTGATGCGGAAGGCGCCCACCCTCGCGGCACTCGGCACCACCGCCCCGACCACCGTGTACACCGACACGAACCCCGGCCGGAACGCCAACATGTGGGCGCCCGAGCTGCAGCGGCTCCAGGGCCCGAACGGCTGGCGCTGGTACCTCATGTACACGATGGGGACCGCGGCGAACTTCGACGGCCAGCACCTGCAGGTGATCGAGAGCGCCGGGGACGACCCGATGGGCCCGTACACCTACAAGGGCCGCCCCGTGCCGACCGACCGGTGGAACATCGACGGCGCGTACCTGGAGCTGAACGGCGAGCTGTTCATGACCTGGTCCGAGTTCCAGCCCGGGAACGGCCTCCAGAGCAACTACATCGCCCGGATGTCGGACCCGTGGACCGCGACCAGCACCGGCACCGTCCTCTCGGAGCCGGTCGAGCCGTGGGAGACCATCGGCATGCCCGTCAACGAGGGACCGATCCCGCTGCAGAAGGACGGCCGCACCTGGATCGTCTACTCGGCGAGCTTCTGCGGCACCGAGGACTACCAGCTGGGCACCCTCGAGTACGACGGCACCGGCGACCCGGTGCTCGCCTCCTCCTGGACCAAGAGCGACGGACCTGTCTTCTCGAAGGCGAACGGCGAGTACGGCACCGGCCACAACGACTTCTTCGACTCGCCCGACGGCACCGAGACCTGGAACCTGTACCACGCGAACCCCGGCCCGAACGACGGATGCAGCCGCCAGCGCTCGGCCCGCGCGCACATCGTGGAGTGGACCGCGACCGGCGAGCCCGACTTCGGGGCTCCGCTCGGCACCGGGGCCCGCATCCCCGTCCCCAGCGGCGAGAACGCCCCGATCACCGCTCGCGTCGAGGGCGCGCCGTGGCAGCTCGTCAGCCGCAGCACAGGCCTCTGCGCCACCGTCTCCTCCGCGCAGAGCGGTGACGGCGCCGGCGTCGTGCAGGGCTCCTGCTCGACCCCGCGCGCGAACTGGATGCTCGACGCCACCGGCGAGGGCACCCTCCGCGTGATGAACGCGTCGAGCGGCAAGGCGCTCGGACCGGTCGGCTGCGCCGCCGGGACCGCCGGGCTCCAGCAGTCCGCGTGGCTCACCACGAGCTGCCAGCAGTGGACGGTCGCCCCGGCCACCGGCGGCTACTCCACGCTGACGAACCGCACCAGCGGCAAGCTGCTGGAGGCGTCCGGCTCGACCGTCCGCCAGGCGGCCGCCACCTCCGCCGCGGCTCAGGAGTGGGTGCTGCGCCCCGCCGGACCCGTCGCCGTCACATCCTTCGTCACCGGCAAGTCCTTCGACCTGCCGAACTGCTCCACGGCCGACGGCGCCCTGCTCCAGCAGCAGGACTGGCTCGGCTCGCCCTGCCAGCGCGTCACCTTCGGCTCCGCCGCCGACGGCGCGCTCGAGATGCACCCCGTCTCGGCCGCCGCCAAGTGCCTCGCGGTCACCGGAGGCTCCACCGCCGACGGCGCGACCGTCACCCAGGGCGCGTGCGGCGTCACGGGCAGCAGCTGGCGCCTCCGCCCGGGCAACGACGGCACCGTCGAGCTGCGGGCCGCGCACAGCGGCAAGGCGCTCGACCTGTCGAACTGCTCCGCGCAGAACGGCACCAGGATCGGGCAGTGGAGCGTCCTGAACAACGACTGCCAGCGCTTCCGCGTCTCGCTCGGCGCCCCGGCGTCGACGGTGCCCCTGCAGCCGGCGGCGACCTCGGCCGCGCGTTGCGTCGCTGGCAAGGTCGTCGTCACCACGGTCGTGAGGAACGCGGACGACCTGCCCGTCGACGTCACGATCGGCACCGGCACCGCGGCGAAGCGGGTCACCGCGCTCGCCGGCGGAGTGAGCACGTCCACCGCCGTGACGACCCGTCAGGCGAGCGTCCCGGCCGGATCCACGACGGTCGCCGTCGCGGGCACCGACGACGCCGGCCGCACCGCGACCGTCACCGCGAGCCACCCCGCGCTCACCTGCGGCTGATGCTCCTGCCGGTCGAGCAGCCGGCGCAGCCGCCCCCTCCATGCCGGTCGAGCAGCAGTGCAGCGGCGTATCGAGACCCCCGCGCTCCGCACACAGGTCCCGACACGTCCCTGACGGCGCTGCTCGACCCGGCACCCCGAGACCCTCCCCCCGAACCGCACCACTCCACTGAAGGAGCACCATGCCCCCCACCACCACACCCGCGCGGCGAGCGCCGCTGCGCGCAGCGCTCGCCGCGCTCGGCCTCGGAGCAGTGCTGCTCTCGGGCCTCGTCGCCCCGGCTCCGGCAGCGCAGGCGGCCGATGCCGTGATCCCGCAGCAGGGCCTCCTCGCCGACTACCGGTTCACGCAGACCACCGGCAGCACGGTCCCGAACACCGTGAGCGGAGGCGTGGGAGCCGCCACCGTCCGCAACGCGACCGACGCGCTCTGGACCGGCACGTCGCTCCGCCTCACCGGCGGCCCCAAGAGCAGCACCACGGCCCCCTGGGTGCAGCTGCCCGCGAACCTGCTGACCGGCCGCTCGTCGGCCACCGTCACGATCGAGACCCGCGCCGACGCGTCGATGCTCTCGAACTTCCACTTCCTGTGGAACATCGGCAGCGACAGTACGAACCAGTACTGGTTCGCGTCCGTCCGCGATCGCGTGCGCACCGCGATCACGACCAGCGGAGGGAACGGCGAGAACAACGCCCGCAGCGCCTCCGCCCTCACCGCCGACCGCTGGTACAGCCTCACGTCGGTGATCGACGGCAGCGCCGGCACGATCTCGTTCTTCGTCGACGGCGTCCAGGTCGCCTCGGCGCCCACCGCCCTGCGCCCCTCGTCGGTGGCCGACCAGTCGCTCAACACGATCGGCCGCGCACCGTACCCCGACCCGTTCTACACGGGCGAGGTCTCGGCGTTCCGCGTCTACGACCGCGCGCTCACCGGGGCGGAGGTGGTGGCCGTGTCGAGCGTCGACGCGAAGCCTCACGCCTCCACGTTCTCCCCGATCGCCGCCGCCGTGCTGGCCGGGGTCGCCCCGCTCACCGTCGACGACTCGACCACCAACCTGCCCGACTACGGAGGAGCGGTGACCTGGTCCTCCAGCGACCCGACCCTGCGCGTCTCGGCCGACGGCCGCACCCTCAGCGCCGACCGCCCCGCCGTGGGCCAGGCCGCGCGCACCTCGTCGCTCACCGCGACGGCGTCGATCCGCGGAATCGTGCAGACCCGTTCGATCGCCGTGACGGTCGAGCCGCAGGTCGGCGTCGACACCCCCTACGGCTACCTGATGGTCCACTTCGTCGAGGACTCCCAGGGCTACGCCGAGAAGATCTACCTCGACGTCTCCCGCGGCGACGACCCGGAGAAGTGGGACCCGCTCAACGGCGCGAAGCCGATCCTGGCCTCCGACCTCGGCACCACCGGTGTCCGCGACCCGTACCTGACCTACAACCCCGACACGAAGAAGTACTACATCATCGCCACGGACCTCCGCGTCTTCGGCGGCGACCGGGGCCCCAGCACCTGCGACACCTGGTGCTACTGGACCACCAAGGGCAGCACGAAGATGAACGTCTGGGAGTCGAGCGACCTCGTGTCGTGGAGCGACGTCCGGCAGTTCGACGTGGCGCTCGACGCCGCGGGGACGAAGAAGCTCGAGGCCGGCATGATGTGGGCTCCCGAGGCCACGTGGGTGCCGGACTACGCGGGACCCGGCAAGGGCGCGTTCGTCGTCTACTGGTCCTCGACGGTCTACCCGACCGCGGCGCACACGCCGGGCACCGGATCCTCCCGCGTGCTCTGGGGAGCGACCACGGACTTCACGCAGGCCACCTACTCGTACGGCGGCACCTTCATCGACACCGGGGCCGACACGATCGACACCACGCTGATCCAGGACTCCGGCACGACCTACCGCATCTCGAAGGACAACGGCACCGGCAAGGGCATCTACATGGAGTCGACCACCTCGGCGACCTGGTGGCTGCCGACGACCTCGTGGACGCAGATCCAGTCGCGCATCGGCGCGGTGTGGTCCGGCGGCAACCCCGGTGGGGTCGAGGGCCCCGCGGTGTTCAAGGACCACGGCGAGGACACCTGGTACCTGTACGTCGACGTGATCCCCGCGACCGGCTACAAGCCGATGGTGACGAACGACCTCGACACGGGCTGGACCCAGCTCACCGACCCGGGCTTCTCGCTCGCCTCGTCGACCAAGCACGGCGGCATCGTCTCGCTGACCGCGGGGCAGTACGCCGAGGTCCGCTCGGCCGACGCCGCCTCCGCGGTCCGCTCGGACCTCGGCGAGGTGACGGTCGCCTCCGGCGCCGACGCCGCGGCGGCTCTGCCCGCCCGCGCCGACGTCGTGCTCGCCTACAACCGGGGCACCGCCTCGCAGCCGGTCACCTGGAACACCTCCGCGGTGGCGACGGCGCCCGGCCGCTACTCCGTCACCGGAGTCGTCCGCACGATCGGTGCGAACGACAACCAGTGGGTGGGCGCGAACGGATCGACGGCCTACAACGCCGCCGACCGTCGGCTCTCGAGCTCCACGGCCGTCACGGTCACCGCGACCGTGGTGGTGACGGCACCGACCTCGACGCTCACCGCGTCCACCCGCTGCGTCGCGGGAAGGGTCGTCCTCACCGGAGTGGTGAAGAACACGGGCACGACGCCCCTCTCGGTCGTCATCCGCTCGCCGTTCGGCGCCTCGCAGACGCTGACCGCCGCCCCCGGCGCCAGCGCCTCGGCCGCCTTCACCACCCGTCAGGCCTCGGTCCCGGCCGCCTCGCTCACCGCGGGCGCCCTGACCGCGGCCTACCCGGCGCGCACCTGCTGACGCACGCGCGCCGCTGACGCCGAGACGGCCCGCCCCCGCCGAGACACCGCCCCACTGCGGTGCCTCGGCCGGCAGCGGGCCGTCTCGGCGTCGAGCGCCTCGGAGCTCCGCGGCGGCCGCCCCACATCCCGGCACGGCAGGCTGTACGGATGAGCGCGCCTGGAACCACCGACCCCCTCGACCACGTCCGCGTGCGCGGCGCCCGCGAGAACAACCTCCGGAGCATCGACGTCGACGTGCCGCGCGACGCCCTCGTCGCCTTCACGGGGGTCTCCGGATCGGGCAAGAGCTCGCTCGCCTTCGGCACGCTCTACGCGGAGGCGCAGCGCCGCTACTTCGAGTCGGTCGCCCCCTACGCGCGGCGGCTGATCGACCAGGTCGGCGTGCCGGACGTCGACTCGATCGAGGGCCTGCCGCCGGCCGTCGCCCTCCCGCAGCGGCGCTCCGGAGGCTCGGCCCGCTCCACGGTCGGCAGTGCGACGACGCTCTCGAGCGTGGTGCGGATGGTGTTCTCGCGCATCGGCGCCTACCCCGAGGGCGCGCCGATGCTGCTCGCAGAGGACTTCTCGGCCAACACCGTGCAGGGCGCGTGCCCCAGCTGCCACGGCATCGGCCGGGTCTACGACGTCCCCGACGAGCTGATGGTGCCGGACGACTCCCTCTCGATCCGCGACGGGGCGCTCGCCGCCTGGCCGACCGCCTGGCACGGCAAGCAACTGCGCGACAGCCTGATCTCGCTCGGACACGACATCGACGCTCCGTGGCGCGACCTGCCCGCGGAGGACCGCGACTGGATCCTGCACACTCCCGACTCCCCGCAGGTTCCCGTGTGGACCGACCGCTCTCCCGCGGAGGTGCGCGCGGCCGTGGCCGCCGGTGACGAGCCGCGCTACATGAGCACGTTCCTCGGGGTGCGCCGCTACGTGCTCGACACCTTCGCCGGCTCGAAGAGCGCCCGGATGCGCGAGCGCGCGGCCTCGTTCGTCGTCAGCGTCGCCTGCCCGGTGTGCGGCGGCCGGAGGCTGAAGCCCGACGCGCTCGCCGTCACCTTCGAGGGGCTCGACATCACCGAGCTGTCAGCGCTCCCGCTCGAGGAGCTGGTCGTCGTCGCGCGGCGCGTGCTGGAGCCCGGCTGGACCCCGGCCGACGGCGCTCCGCAGACCCGCCTGGCCGCGCAGCGGCTGGTCGAGGACCTCGTCGCCCGCCTCGCGCCGATCGTCGACCTGGGCCTCGGCCACCTCTCGCTCGACCGCTCCACGCCGACGCTCTCCTCGGGGGAGCTCCAGCGGATGCGCCTCGCGACGCAGGTGCTCTCGCGCCTCTTCGGCGTCGTCTTCGTGCTCGACGAGCCGTCCACGGGCCTGCACCCCGCCGACACGGAGGCGCTGCTCGGTATCCTGCGGACCCTGCGCGCGACCGGCAACACCGTCTTCTTCGTCGAGCACTCCCTCGACGTCATCCGCGAGGCCGACTGGATCGTCGACATCGGCCCGGGCGCGGGGTCGGGGGGCGGCACCGTCGTCTACTCCGGCCCGCTCGACGGCCTGCCGGGCGCCCGCGACTCCGTCACCCGCCGCTACCTCTTCCCCGAGGGCGACCCGGCGCCGCTGCGCTCCCGCCGCACCGCGGAGCAGTGGATCGAGCTCGCCGGAGTCTCGCGGCACACCCTCGACGACCTCTCCGTCGCGTTCCCGGTCGGGGTGCTCACCGCGGTCACCGGCGTCTCCGGATCGGGCAAGTCGACGCTCGTGAACCAGGCGCTGCCCGATCTGCTGCGCGCCTCGCTCCGCGCCGACGTCGCCGAGGATGCGCCGACGGAGGAGGTCGGGGAGGCGGACCCGCTGCTCGACGCGGCGGCGGCGGCGGCGACCCGCGGCACCGCCTCCGGGCCCGCGGACCGCCTGCGCCGGGTGGTGCAGGTGACCCAGACCCCGATCGGCCGGACCTCGCGCTCGAACGTCGCGACGTACACGGGCCTGTTCGACCGGGTGCGGACGCTCTTCGCGGCCACTCCGGAGGCGAAGCGCCGCCGCTTCTCGGCGAGCCGATTCTCCTTCAACCTGCCCAGCGGGCGCTGCCCCGTCTGCAAGGGCGAGGGCTCCGTGGAGGTGGAGCTGCTGTTCCTCCCGACCGTCGAGGCGCCCTGCACGGCGTGCGGCGGCACCCGGTACAACGACGAGACCCTCGAGGTCACCCTCGGCGGCCGGACGATCGCCGACGTCCTCGCGCTGAGCGTCGCCGACGCGCGCGAGGCCTTCGCCGAGGACCGCGAGGTCGCCCGCCACCTCGACGCTCTGGTGGACGTGGGGCTCGGCTACGTCTCGCTCGGCCAGCCGGCGCCCGAGCTGTCCGGGGGAGAGGCGCAGCGGGTGAAGCTCGCCTCGGAGCTGCGTCGTGCCCAGCGCGGGGACACGCTCTACCTGCTCGACGAGCCGACGTCGGGCCTGCACCCCGCCGACGCCGACCGCCTGCTCGAGCACCTGCAGCACCTCGTCGACGCGGGCAACACGGTGATCGTCGTCGAGCACGACATGCGCGTCGTCGCCGACGCGGACTGGGTCGTGGACCTCGGCCCGGGGGCGGGCCGGGCCGGCGGCTCGGTGGCCGCGACGGGCACTCCGGAGGAGGTCGCCGAGGCCGCGGGCAGCCGCACCGCTCCGTACCTCCGGGCGGCTCTGGACCGGCGCCGCTGAGCGCTCGAGGACCCTGTCAGTCCTCTCACCGAAACCTCACCGAAAACTACTGTTAACGGTAACATTCGAGGCGGCCCGCCCCCCTGGGCCGGATTTCTCAACGACGAGAGGCCTCACGAATGAGACGACGACTCCCCCTGGCCACCGTGGCGGTGATGGCGCTGACGGCGGGTCTCCTGTCGGTCGGCCCCACGGCCCAGGCCGCCCCCACCACCTCGCTCGACGCCGCGAAGGTGCTCGAGCTCCCGTTCGACGGGTCGCTCGCCGACACCAGCGGTCGTGGTACCGCCCTCGGGATGCAGAAGGGCACCGCCTCCTACGGCACCGGCCTGAACGGCCGGGCGTTCGAGTTCACCGGATCGAACGCGATCTCGCTCGGCACTGCGGCGGCGCTGCAGCCCGCCGACCTCACCGTCTCGTTCTGGTACAAGCCGACCAGCGCGATGACCGGTGAGCAGGTCTTCACCTGGAACAAGACCGCCTACAACTCCGACGGCTGGTACCTCACCTCCGAGGGCGACGGCACTCCGCTCGCCCTCTCGATCGGCCCGTCCGGCGGTCAGCCGTACAAGGTCGCCGTCGAGACCGCCCGCTCCGGCTTCTTCCCCGCGGGGGAGTGGACGCACGTGGTCGCCACGTACGACAAGAGCACCAAGGCCGTCGCCTTCTACCGCAACGGGGTGAAGCAGACCGCCGTCGTCAAGACCGCGCCGTCCTCCTCCGCATCCGGCGTCCTCGGCTCCGAGAGCACCTCGACGAAGACCCTCGGCTTCAACGGCCCCCAGTACAACGGTGCGCACCTGCGCGGCCTGCTCGACGACTACGCGCTCTACAACGGCGTCGCGACCACCACCGACGTCGTCGCCCTGACGAAGGCCGGCAACCCCTCCTTCGACCCCGCGAGCATCGCACGGGCCGACCTCGAGCTGGTCGCCCCGCCCGCGAGCACCAGCACCGGCTTCACCCTGCCCACCGTCGGCGCGAAGGGGTCCGCCCTCAGCTGGACCTCCTCCGACCCGGCGACCGTCGCGATCAGCGGAGGCACGGCCGCGGTCACGCCGCCCACCGGCTCCGCGACGCAGGTCGTCCTCACCGGCTCCGCCACCTACGGGGGCAGCACCGCGGTCACGAAGACCTACACTCTCCAGGTGCAGCCCCGGGGAGTGAAGACGTCGAACTACCTTCTGGAGGCCGGCCTGTCCGACGTCTCCGTGCAGGACCCCTACCTCGAGAACGGGGAGCAGCAGACCGTCGAGTACCTGCTGAGCCTCGACCCCGAGATGTTCCTCTACTCCTTCTACCGCGAGGCCGGGCTCACGCCGACCACCAGCGGCGGATACGGGGGTTGGGAGCGCGAGAACGGCACCCGGTTCCAGGGCCACTTCTTCGGCCACTACCTCTCGGCGCTCTCGCAGGCCTACGCGACCGAGGAGGACGCGGCCACCAAGGCGGCTCTGCTCGCGAAGCTCACCGCTTCCGTCGACGGTCTGAAGAAGGTCCAGGACGCCTACGCGCTGAAGGACCCCGCGAACGCCGGCTACGTCTCGCCGTTCCCGACCCGCTACCTCCCCTCGGGCGGAGACGGCCTGCTCGTCCCCTTCTACAACCTGCACAAGGTGCTCGCAGGCCTCCTCGACGCCCACGACCAGGCGCCCGACGCCGTCTCGCAGAAGGCGCTCGTCGTCGCCGGCGGCTTCGGCAGCTGGATCACCGCCTGGGCGGGCCGCCAGGCCAACCCCGGGCAGCTCCTGAACACGGAGTACGGCGGAATGAACGAGGCGCTCTACCGCCTGTACGAGACCACGCACGACCCGGCGCACAAGCGCGCGGCCGAGTACTTCGACGAGACCGCGCTGTTCCAGAAGCTCGCGAACAACGAGGACGTCCTCAACGGGCTGCACGCGAACACGACCGTCCCGAAGCTGATCGGCGCGCTGAAGCGCTACCGCGTCTTCACCGACGACCCGGCGCTCTACGCCACGCTCACCGCCGCGGAGAAGTCGGATCTCGACATGTACCGCCGTGCCGCCGAGAACTTCTGGCGCATGGTCGACGAGACCCACACCTACGCCAACGGCGGCAACAGCCAGTCCGAGCACTTCCACGCACCCGGCACCCTGTACGAGTACGCCACGAACGGCCAGACCACCGGCTACGGCGAGAACTCGACCTCCGAGGGCTGCAACATCTACAACATGCTCAAGCTCACCCGGGCGCTGTTCCAGGTGACCGAGGACGTGAAGTACGCCGACTTCTACGAGGAGACGTTCATCAACGGCGTCCTCTCGGTGCAGAACCCGGACACCGGCATGGTGACCTACTTCCAGCCGCAGACCGCGGGCTACGCCAAGGTCTTCGGGCACGAGCTCGACGAGTTCTGGTGCGACCACGGCTCGGGTATCGAGAGCTTCACCAAGCTCGGCGACTCGATCTACTTCGAGAAGCCGAAGACCGTCTTCGTGAACCAGTTCCGCTCCTCGGTCCTCCGCTCCTCCGCGAACAACCTCCGGCTGACCCAGACGGCGGACATCCCGAGCACGGACACGGCGACCCTGAGGGTCGAAGCGCTGGCCGGAGGAGCCGTGGCCGCGGACACGACCCTCAAGCTGCGCGTGCCGTCCTGGATCGACGGAGCGCCGACGCTCACCGTGAACGGTGCCGTCCGTGCCGTCACGGCCCAGGCCGGATACGTCTCGGTCGCCGTCGCCGCCGGTGACGTGCTGACCTGGAAGCTGCCCGTCGCGGTCAGCGCGGTCGCGGACACGGAGAACCCCGACTGGACCGCGTTCCGCTACGGACCGGTGCTGCTGGCGACCGAGCTCAACCGCTCGAACGTCGAGGCGTCCTACGTCGCCGGCGTCCTGGTGCGCATGGGCACGGCCGACAAGTCCGTGAACTCGAACGTCGTCGTCGCGGACTCCGCGGCCTGGAAGTCCGCGGTCCGCGGCAACCTGGTCCGCCTGCCCGACGGCGCGGACGGCAACGGCCGCACGACGATGCGCTTCGGCATGAAGAACGTCGACGCCGCGTCCGCCGCCCGGGTGTTCACTCCGTACTACAGCCTCTACAACGCCCGCTACGCGACCTACATGACCCTGATCGAGCCCGACTCGGCCGCGGCCCAGGAGCTGATCCGGACGCAGAAGGAGCAGCTGCGCGTCGACGAGACGACCATCGACTCCCTCACCTCGTTCGACAACAACAACAGCGAGGCCGACAAGAACTACAAGACCGCGCGGTCCGGAGTCGGCACCTGGCGCGGGGAGGGCTACCGCGACGGCGAGCGCTCGGCGGAGGCGTACTTCCAGTACGACATGATCGTCGACCCGGCTCTGCCGGCGAACTACCTCGGGGTCCGCTACTACGGCGGCGACGCGGGACGCACCTTCGACGTCTACCTCAACGACGTGAAGCTCAAGACCGAGGTGGTCTCGGGAGCGGCCGGAGCGACGAGCTGGTACGTCCAGTACGACCGGATCCCGGCGTCCGTCCTCAGCGGCCTCGCCGCGAAGGACAGCTACAAGCGCGACCAGAGCGGGAAGTACGTGCTCGACGCGCAGGGACGCAAGATCCCCGTCGTCACGGTGCGCTTCCAGGGCACCGGGTCCAGCTACGTCGGCGGCGTCTTCGGGGTCTACACCACGGAGTCGACCACCTACGCGGTGGACCCGGAGCTGACGAAGCTCTCCTCCGACGTCGGGACGCTCTCGCCGACGCTCGCCGCCGGGGTGCGGGACCACACCCTGACGGTGCCGGCCGGCACGACCAGCGTCTCGCTCGACCTCGACCCGGCCGTGCCCAGCGGTCTGGTGAAGGTCGACGGCGTGCTGATCGACGACACGCTCCGCCGCACGGTGCCGCTCGCGGCGTCGGGCACGACGAGCGTGGTCGTCGAGTCGTCGGCGCAGGACCACACGACCACCGCGACCTACCGCCTCACGATCGTCCGCGCCTCCGCGGCGACGGTGCCGACCACCGTGACGGCCACCAGCCGCTGCGTGGCGGGCAAGGTCGTGGTGACGGTCTCCGCTCGGAACGACGCGAAGGTCCCGGCGGCGATCACCATCGCGTCCTCCTGGGGCTCGAAGTCGTTCACCGGGATCGCTCCGGGGTCGAGCGCGTCCCACGCCTTCACCACCCGCGCCGCCTCGGTGGCCGCGGGCTCGGCGACGGTGACCGCGACGGCCACCCTGGACGGAGCCGCGGTGACGACCACGAAGCAGGCCGCGTACTCCGCTCTCACCTGCAAGTGACGTGACGACGACGGCCGCCGGGGATCGCCCCCGGCGGCCGTCGTCGTCAGTCGGAGGCGCGGTAGAGGCCCTGGAGCAGCCCGATGACGTCGCCCAGGACGGGCGGCGGGTCGCTCCGGATCCACGCGGCGTGCACGGGGACCGGCGGGGCGTCGCGGACGACCCGGTAGGCGAGGCCCTGCCGTCGGTACTGGCTCACCGTCGACTCCGCGGTCACTCCGCGGGCGGAGCCGCTGCTGATCACCGTGAGCCAGTCGTCGACGTCGGTCGTCGGGACGGTGATCCGCGGCCGGTCGTGCTCGGGCCAGAGGTCGAGCCGGGTGCTCCCGGTCCGGTCGTCGAGCGCCAGCGGAGCGGTCGCCACCTGGGCGAGGGTGACCGTGCGCTTCGCGGCGAGCGGGTCGTCGACGGACAGCGCGCAGTAGCGCTTCTCGGTGCCGATCAGAGCCGACTCGACGTCCGCAGCCGGAGATCCGCGCCGGAGGATCGCGAGATCGCTGAGGCCCTCCGCGAGCCCCGCGGTGGGGGTGTTGGAGCGGATCAGCCGCAGCTCGTGGCGGGGGAGCGCCGCGGCCCAGCGGCGCTGGAACTCCTGGGTGTGCTCGCCGAGAGCCGACCAGGCGTACCCGATCCGGATCGTGTCCGTCCCGGCCGCCGCCTCCTCGCGAAGGTCGTCGACGACGGCCAGGACGCGGCGGGCGTGCCGCAGCACCCGCTCGCCCGCCGGCGCGAGCTCGACGCTGCGGGTCGTCCGGTGGAGGAGCCTTCGTCCGAGGACGGACTCGAGCGCCGCGACGTTGCGGGAGACCGCCGTCTGGGAGATGCCGAGGTCGATCCCCGCGTCGGTGAAGGTCCCGGCGTCCACGACGCCGACGAACGACCGGAGGTGGCGCAGTTCCAGATCCATGACCGCATCCTATTCATGCGGTTCCCGCATCGATCGGACCGGTGATGCATTGTGAGCCGGGGCCGGACGGCTCGCAGACTTCCGGCATGACGAAGCAGCTCCCCGGCGACGGCCGGACCGTCGGCGTCGCGACCGCCCTCGCGAGCGCCCTCTCGAACCAGCTCGGGGCGGCTTCCGGGACTCTGGCCTTCCCGGTCCTGGGATCCGTCGGAGTGGTCGCCGTCCGGCAGATCGTCGCCGCGCTGATCCTCCTCCCGGTCGTGCGGCCGCGGATCCGCGACCTGACCCGCGCGCAGTGGTGGCCCGTCCTGCTCCTCGCCGTGGTGTTCGGAGCGATGAACCTCACGCTCTACGCGGCCATCGACCGCATCGGGCTGGGGCTGGCGGTGACCCTGGAGTTCTGCGGGCCGCTGGCGGTCGCGCTCCTCGGCTCCCGGAGCAGGACCAGCGCGCTCTGCGCCCTCGTCGCCGGAGCGGGCGTCGTCGCGATCGCCGGGCCGAGGCCCTCGTCCGACCAGCTGGGGATCGCGCTCGGTCTCGCGGCCGCGTGCTGCTGGGCCGCGTACATCCTGCTCAACCGGATCATCGGACTCCGTCTGCCCGGAGCGCAGGGGACCGCCACGGCGACCGGGATCTCCGCCGCCGTCTTCCTGCCCGTCGCCGTCGGGACGCTCGTCACGACGCATCCGGACGCGGGCACCGTGCTCCTGGCGGTCGGCGCCGGCGTCCTCGCGACGGCGGTCCCGTTCGTGGCGGACGTGATCGCGCTCCGGAGGCTGCCGGCGAGCGTGTTCGGGACGCTGATGAGCGTCAACCCCGTCCTGGCGGCCCTCATCGGCGCGGTCGTGCTCGGGCAGGACGTCGGCGCGGCCGGATGGATCGGCATCGCCCTCATCGTCACCGCGAACGCGGCGGTCCTCCGGCGGGGGCGTCGCGCGCGGTGAGGCCCGGCGGCGGGCCGAGCAGCTCGACGACGGCATCGAGCACCGCATCGGTCCTCCGCGCCAGGGGGGAGTCGGCGGAGACGAGCGCGCTGATCCGCTCGCGGGCGACGCGGCCGAGCGGCGTGATCCCGATGATGCGCTGCCGCTGGTCCGTCGGCGACACCCGGCGCTCGACCAGTCCCCGCGCCTCGAGCTGCCGGCAGAGGAAGGTGACGTTCTGCGGGGTGCAGTGCGCTCGGGCGGCCGCCTCGCTCATGGACGGAGCGGGCTCGTCGGGGTCGATGCTCCAGAGGAGGTGGGCGGTCGTGGCGGTGATGCCGTACTCGCGCAGTGCCGGAGCGAGCGCCTCGTCGGTGCGCGCCACCACGTCGTAGACCGCGGCCAGTGCGTCCGCCAGCCGCTCGTCCCGTCGTGTCGCCATGCGAGCAGAATATCGCTTCAAGTCCTGAAGCATGTACGGTGAAGCTTCAAGTAGTGAAGGGAAACCGAGCCCTTCCGAGACCACCGCGCCCCTTCTCGGGCGCCGAGGGGAGACCGCGTGGAGATCGCACGACTCGACGGGCGCACCGTCGTCGTCACCGGGGCCGCCGGCGGCATCGGCTTCTTCGTCGCGGAGGGACTCGCCCGCCTCGGCGCACGGGTCGTCGTCGCCGCCCGCTCCGAGGCTCGGGCGCACTCGGCCATCGGGCTGCTCCCCGACCCGGGCCGGCACCGCCACCTGCCGCTGGACCTCTCCGACCGGGAGTCGATCCTGTCGGCGGGGGACGCCCTCCGGCGCCTCGGCACCCTCGACGGCATCGTCCTCAACGCGGGGATCATCGCCGCGCCGAGGACCGCTGCGACGGGCGCTTTCGGCGTCGAGTCGACGGTCGGCGTGAACGTCCTCGCGCACCTCGAGCTCCTGCGCTCCGCACTGCCGGCGCTCGAGGAGGCGCCGGCCGCGCGGATCGTCAGCACCGGCAGCATGCTCACCCGGCGGATCCCCTTCGACCCCGACGACTGGCTCTCGCAGAAGTCCTACCGCCCCCGCGTCGCCTACGCGATGTCCAAGCACGCCGCGGAGATCCTGGGGTTCGAGCTCGACCGGCGCCTCCTCGAGGCGGGGTCTCGGATCCGCTCCGTCGTCGCCCACCCCGGCGGCGCCATCGACGCCCTCACCCCCGAGCGGCCGCCGCTCCACGAGCGGCCGCTGCCCGTGCGGCTCCTCGCACCCGCCCTCGCGCCGCTGGTCTCGCGCCTGGTGCAGGGGAAGGACTCCGCGGCGCGACCCGCCGTCGCCGCCGTCGCCGCACCGACACTGCCGTGGAACGCCTACATCGGCCCCCGCCACGGAGCCGCGGGGGAGCCGGTGCTCGCGACTCCCGTGCCCAGCTCGACCGACGCGGCGCTGGGCGCGCGGCTCTGGCATGAGGCGGAGGCGATCCTCGGCGGCCCGGTCCTCGGGGCGCTCTGACGGACGGGCCCTCGTGGGGGGCCGGCGGAAGAGGAGGCGCGGCGGCGAGCAGCCGACCCGAGCGGTCCGCGGCACCGTCACTCCGGACCGCGGAGGGGGAGCGGGGCGCGAGTCCGTCGCGCGGGTCCGAGCGCGCCTGCTCCGAGCCCACCGCACGGGACCGGCGTCGACGATCCTCACCGTCGGCGATCTCGAGACGGATCCGGGCCGACGCCGGGCCGACCTCGCGGGTCGGCCCCTCGACCGACCCGGCCGCGGTCACGCCGCTGTGCGTTACCTGTTCGTTATGAAAAAGGCGCCTACACGACCAAACCAGGGACACCCTGGGAAACGGCAGGTCGCGGGAGAAAACTCTCCTCCATGAACCAGACAGCGGCACCCGTGCGCGAGCATCGAGCTCTCTACTTCCTGCTCGCCGCCCTCGCGGGCATCGTCACGGGCGGAGTCCTCCTCGCCGTCGCCGAGCTCATCGCCCTCGCGGTCGCCCGCACCGCGAGCCCCGTGCTCGCGCTCGGCGCCTTCATCGTCGACATCGTCCCGCGCCCGCTCAAGGAGTTCGCGATCGAGACGTTCGGCGAGAACGACAAGACCTTCCTGCTCGGCAGCGTGGGCGCCGCGGTCGTCGTCGCCGCCGCGATCGCCGGAGTGCTCCAGCTGGTCCGCCCGCCGCTCGGCCAGGTGCTGCTCGTGATCGCCGGCGGCCTCTCGATCGCCGCCATCGTGACCCGCACCGGAGCGTCGCCGCTCGCTGCGGTGCCCACGCTGGTCGGACTCGTCGTCGCCGTCGTCGTCATGCACCTCCTCTTCACGCGCCTGCGCGGCTGGCGTGCGGCCCGGGCCTCGGAGGCCAGGGGAACATCCTCCGAGGCCCGTCCGGGCGCCCTCGAGCGCCGCGGCTTCTTCCGCATCGCGCTGATCTCCGCCGTCGGCGCGGCCGTCGTCGGCACCGGTGCCCGCCTGGTCAACGCGGCGACCTCCTCCCTCGCCGGTGTCCGCGACGCCCTGCGCCTGCCGTCCCCGCGCAGCACCGTCTCGGTCCCCGCGGGCGCCGAGCTCGACATCGAGGGCATCACCCCGCTCTACACGCCGAACGCCGACTTCTACCGCGTCGACACCGCCCTCACCGTGCCCAACCTGGACCCGTCGGCCTGGTCGCTGAAGATCACCGGCATGGTCGACCGCGAGGTGACGCTGAACCTCCAGCAGATCTTCGACATGGGCCTCGACGAGTACGGCATCACCCTCACCTGCGTCTCGAACCAGGTCGGCGGCAACCTCGTCGGCAACGCCAAGTGGCTCGGCGTACCCCTGCGCGACGTGCTGAAGATGGCCGGCGTGCAGAGCGGAGCCGACATGCTCCTCTCGACCAGCAGCGACGGCTACACGGCGTCCACCCCGATCACCGCGGTCACGGACGAGAACCTCGACGCGATCCTCGCCGTCGGCATGAACGGCGAGCCCCTCCCGTTTGAGCACGGCTTCCCGGTGCGGATGATCGTGCCCGGCCTCTACGGCTACGTCTCGGCCACCAAGTGGCTCACCGAGCTCAAGGTCACCACCTTCGAGGCCGACCAGGCCTACTGGACCCCGCGCGGCTACTCCGCCGAGGCCCCCATCAAGATGTCCTCGCGGATCGACACCCCGCGGATCGGCGTCCCCGTCACCTCGGGCGCTCTCAAGATCGCTGGCGTCGCCTGGGCGCAGAGCATCGGCATCGAGAAGGTCGAGGTGAGCATCGACAACGGCGACTGGCAGGAGGCGACGCTCTCGACCCCGGTCAACCTCGACACCTGGGTGCAGTGGTTCGTCGACTGGGACGCCCAGCCCGGCTCGCACTACGTCGCGGTCCGCGCGGTCGACAAGAACGGCATGGTCCAGATCGAGGACCGCGCGCCGGTCGCGCCCGACGGATCCTCCGGCTGGCAGCGCACGCTCATCAACGTCACCTGACGCCCTGCGGAGGCGCCGATCCCCGTGGGTCGGCGCCTCCGGTGCGTCCGGCGTCCGTCGCGACGACGCCCCCGCAGTGCGGACGGCCCTGACGCGACGTCGCCTTGGCGGCAGGCACCGCGGCACGTCCCGCGCCGGCGCGCAAGCCTCCGCGGCGGCGCGGCCCGTGAGGAGGCGCCGCTCTAGCCTTCGAGGATGCGCTCCCGGCTCCTCCACCTCCGCGAATCCTTCTGGTTCCTCCCGGCCCTGTTCGGCGTCCTCGCCGTCGGGCTGGCGCTGGGGCTGGTCGAGGTCGACCACCTGCTGGTCCGCGCCGGCGTCAGCGACATCCCCCTGATCGAGGACCTGTCGCCGACCGGCGGCCGGGCGATCCTCTCGGCGATCGGCGGGACGATGCTCGGCGTCGCCGCGACCTCGTTCTCGATCACGATCTCGGTGCTGGCGACCACGTCCTCCGCCTACGGGCCCCGGCTGGTCCGCAACTTCATGGCCGACCGCGGCAACCAGGTCGTCCTGGCGGTGCTCACGTCCACGTTCCTCTACTCGCTGATCGTGCTGCGCGCGGTGCACACGGAGGAGGACGCGTCGCTGACGTTCGTGCCGGTGGTGGCCGTCTCGTTCTCGGTGCTGCTCGCGGTGGGCGACGTCGCGGTGCTCGTCTACTTCATCCACCACATCGCGCTGTCGGTGCAGGTGACGACGCTGCAGCAGCGGGTGCTCGGCGAGCTCGTCGACGTCATCGAGCGGCTGCACCCGGAGGACGGGGAGGAGCCGGCGGAGGCGGAGGGGGCCCTGCTCGCGGAGGAGGCCCTGCCGCCGGCGGGGCGCGAGCCAGGCGTGCTGCGGGCGGTGCGCGGGGGCTACGTCGAGCAGCTCGAGATCGAGCGGCTGGTCGCCCTGGCCCGCCGCGGCGACGCGCGGCTCCGGGTGCTCGCGCTGCCCGGCGACCACGTCCTCGTCGGCGACCCGGTGCTCGAGGTCCTGGAGGGGTCGGTCGCCCAGGAGGAGGCGGTCGCCGCGGTCGTCGTCGCCGACGCGCGCACCCCGCACCAGGACCTCCGATACGCCGTCCAGCAGGTGGTCGAGATCGGAGTCCGCGGGCTCGCGACCGGCACGAACGACCCGTACACCGCGGTCGGCGCCGTCGAGGCCCTGACCAGCGCGCTCGTCGACCTCTGCGGCCGGCCGGAGGCGCGCGGCCGCTACTCCGACGCCGACGCAATCGTCCGCCTGGTCGTCCCGTGGCCTCGAGCGGGCGAGCTTCTGGCCGACGTGTTCCTCGCCCTGCGCTCGTACGCGATGGAGCAGCCGCTCGTCGTCCGCGCCGGCGTGCGCCTCGCCGAGCGGCTCGCGGTCGTCGCCCGCGGCGGGACCCGCGTCGAGCTGCACCGCCAGGTCCAGGCGTTCGCCGCCGCGCACGCCGCCGCCGACGGCGACGCCCTCGAGGCGCCGGCCCTGCGCGCGTCGCTCGCCGCGCTCGAGGCTCGCCTCGCGGCCTGACGCCCGGCCTGCCCGGCGCTCCAGGAAGCCACGCCGCCCGTGGAGTGCTCGAATCGATTCGAGTAGGCTCGGCGCATGACAGAGAACACCACTGAGCTGCGCGTGGGGGTCGTCGGCCTCGGCTTCGCCGGCACCACCCACCTCGACGCCTTCCAGTCCCTGCCCGGCGCCCGCGTCGTCGCGCTCGCGGGCCAGGAGGAGGCGCGCCTGCACGAACTCGGCGCGACCCGCGGCGTCCCCGACCTCTACGCCGACTGGGAGGAGCTCGTCGCCCGCGACGACCTCGACGTCGTCTCCATCGGCGTCCCGAACCACCTGCACCACCCGATCGCCGTGGCCGCGCTCGCGAGCGGCAAGCACGTCTTCTGCGAGAAGCCGCTCGCCACCACCGCCGAGCTGGCGGCCGAGATGGTCGAGGCCGCCCGCACGAACGACCGGGTGCTCGAGATCGCCTACAACCACCGCCGCCGCGCCGACGTCGCCTTCCTCCGCGACTACCTCGACGACGCGCCGCTGGGCGACGTCTACCACGCCCGCGCGAGCTGGCAGCGGCGCACCGGCATCCCCGGCATCGGCTCCTGGTTCACCAGCAAGGAGCTCGCCGGCGGCGGCCCGCTCATCGACCTCGGCTCCCACGTGCTCGACATCGCGCTGCACCTGCTCGACGAGCCGCGCGTGACCAGCGTCTCGGCGGTCGCGTACGGCGAGATCGGCCGCTCCGGCCGCGGAGGGCGCCCGCACGGCGTCGCCGCCACCGGCACGCACGCGTTCGAGGTGGAGGACTTCTCGAGCGCCCTGCTGCGCCTCGACAACGGCCGCTCGCTCCAGCTCGACGCCTCCTGGGCCAGCTACTCGAAGGTCGACGAGGACATCGAGGTCGAGCTGCTCGGCTCGGCCGGGGGCGCGCGCCTCCACATCGCCGACTACGCCACGGAAGGGACTCTGACGCTCTACTCCGAGGTCGCCGGAGCGCCGACCGTCTCGCACCCCGACGTGAAGGTCCCCGCCGGACACCACCGCTCGGTCATCGCCGAGTTCCTGGAGGCCATCGCCTCGGGAGCCGACGCGCCCGCGGGCGGCCCCCGTTACTCCGGCCACTACGGCGAGTACGCGCTGCACCGCAGCCGGGTGGTCGACGCGATCTACCGCTCCGCCGCCGAGAAGAAGGAGGTGGCGGTCGCATGAGCGCCCCGATCGAGGTCCTCGTCTGGAACGAGTTCCGCCACGAGACCCGCGGCGACGAGACCGTGCTGCGCCACTACCCGGACGGCATCCACCGCGTCATCGCGGACGGGCTCGCGGAGTCGCTCGGCGACGCCGTCTCGGTCCGCACAGCGACGCTCCCCGAGCCCGAGCACGGGCTCACCGAGGAGGCGCTCGCGACGACGGACGTGCTGCTGTGGTGGGGGCACATCGCGCACGAGGAGGTGTCGGACGAGGTCGTCCAGCGGGTCCTGCGGCACGTGCAGGAGGGGATGGGGATCCTGGTCCTGCACTCGGGCCACTACTCGTCGATCTTCAAGGCGCTCATGGGCACGACCTGCTCGCTGAAGTGGCGCAACGACCGCGACCGCGAGCTGGTCTGGACGATCGCGCCCACCCATCCGATCGCCGAGGGCGTGCCCAGCCCGCTGATCATCCCCGAGCAGGAGATGTACGGCGAGTACTTCGACATCCCGGTACCGGAGGAGACGGTGTTCCTGTCGACGTTCACCGGCGGCGAGGTGTTCCGCTCCGGCGTGACCTACACCCGCGGCCTCGGGAAGGTCTTCTACTTCTCGCCCGGCGACCAGGACTACCCCGTCTACCACCACCCGGACATCCGGCGCGTGCTGGCGAACGCCGTCCGCTGGGCCCGCCCGACCCGGCCGCGCACGCCCCTCACGGCCGACCACCACCCCCGGGGCTGGTTCGAGTCCTGACGCGGTCCCCTCCCTCTCCGCGGGATGCCGCTCCGGTACGCGACACGCCGTGCCGGGCGTACCGACGTGGCGTCTCGCGGGGAGGTACTGGGGGGATGCAGCAGTCGGAGGGGCGCGAGCCGGACGAGGTGCGCCGGTACGGGGAGGCGCCGGAGCAGATCGCGGACGTCTTCCGCGGGGCGCCCGGCGAGGCGCATCGGCCGGTCGTGCTCGTGCACGGCGGATTCTGGCGCGCGCGGTGGGACCGGCGGCACGCCCGGCCGCTCGCGGCGGCGCTGGCCGACCGCGGGCACGACGTGCTCCTCCCCGAGTACCGGCGCACGGGCGACACGGGAGGCGGCTGGCCGGGCACCGGCGACGACGTCCTGGCCGTGCTCGCGGCGCTCCCGGCGCTGCTGCCCGGCGCCGGACCGGTCACCCTCGTCGGCCACTCCGCCGGCGGCCACCTCGCCGTCTGGTCGCAGGCCGCCCGTCCGTCGCCGCACGTCGCGGCCGTGGTGGCGCTGGCGGGCGTGCTCGACCTGGCCGCCGCCTCCGCCGACCGCCTCAGCGACGACGCCGTGGGCGAGCTCCTCGGCGGCGACCTCGCGCTGCTCCCGGGCGCCGACCCCGCGCAGCTGCCCGCGCCGCCGCAGCCGACCACGCTGATCCACGGCGTGCTCGACGAGGACGTCCCCGTCGCCTACAGCCGCCGATACGCCGACCGGCATCTTGCCGTGCAGCTGCACGAGCTCGCCGACGCCGACCACATGGCGCTCGTCGATCCGACGACGCCCGCCTTCGCGATCCTCCTCGCCGCGCTCGCCTGACGCGCGATCGCACCCCCTCGCCCGTCGGCGTGCGCTGGGGACGGATCGCGACACACCGCCCGCCGACGCGCGACGGGGACAGGCCCCCTACAGGACCGGCGGGTACAGGAAGAGCGGGACCTGCGCGGTGGGGAAGGTGCGGGTGACGTAGCTGTGCTTCCCGCCGTAGTTGTACTCCTCGAGGAGCACGGTGCCGTCGTCGTTGACCTTCTGCACGTACGAGACGTGGTTGTAGGTCCACCACGCGACGCAGCCGACGATGGGGACGCTGCTGGTCGCCCAGCCCTTCGCGGCCCAGTTGTCCGGCCACTCGTAGGCGCTGCCGCCGAGCGGGGTGATGTTCCCCCACGTGTACTTCCACGGCGCGGAGGTGCGACCGGCGTCGCGGTTGAGGCGCCAGGCCACGAAGTCGACGCACTCGCGGTAGTAGTAGCCGAGGGGCGAGAGTCCGCCGCCGTCGTCGTCGATGGTCTCGTAGGGCCACGGGTAGTCGTCGCCGACCGCGCGGGTCTGCACGGTCGAGAACTCTCCGCCGTTCGATCCGGAGAGCACGGCCGCCTGGCGGCTGGCCTCGTCGAGCTGCGCCTGGGTCGGTGCGGCGAAGGCGTCGCGGACGGCGGTCTGGCCGGCGGCGTCGGAGGAGACGGTGAGGTTCTGGAGGCCGACCCGGTTCGCGGCGGCGCGGCCGGTCGCGGTGGCGGAGGAGCTGCGGGCGCCGTACGCGGGGATCGCGGCCGTGGCGAAGAGGCCGCCGACCACCGAGAAGGTGCCGAAGGCCAGGGCGCGGCGGCTGAGGCCGCGGGCCCGGGTGGGCTCGGCGGCGCGGGGAGCGACGGGGCGGGAGGCGGACGCGCGGCGCGGTGAGGCCGGGATCGACC
>NZ_PSVF01000032.1:0-31048 GCF_002931975.1 Rathayibacter sp. AY1F3
GGAGAGCACGGTGCGTCCTTTCGTCGGTGGGCCTCCAGTCGACGCCCGCTGCGGCCCGGTGGCAACCCCTTCCGCGCCGGGCCGCAGCGGGCGTCGACTGGAGGCCCACCGACGAAAGGACGCACCGTGCTCTCCGACTCCCCCATCGGCCCCGTTCTGCTCTCCCGCGACCTCGCCGCCTCCCGCGCCTTCTACGCCGGCTCCCTGGGACTGGAGGTCCTCGAGGAGAGCGAGTCGGCGATCGCCTACTCCTGCGGCGGCACGCGGCTCACCGTCACCGCCAGCACCACGGGCTCGAAGGACGAGCAGACCAAGGCCGCCTGGCGGGTGGCCGACCTGCGCGCCGAGCTGGACGCGCTGGCGGCTCGGGGCGTGGCTCCGGAGGACTACGACAGCGACGAGCTGCGCACCGAGAACGGCGTGGCCGACCGCGGCAGCGTCTGGGCGGCCTGGATCCTCGATCCCGACGGGAACGCGCTCGGCATCGAGCAGCCGAAGAGCTGATCGGCGCCGCTCTAGACTCGCCCCATGCCCGACGACTCCGCTCCGCTGCCCGCGCCCGGGTGGTACCCGCACCCGGCCGACCTCGGCTCGGAGCTCTACTGGGACGGCGCGGCGTGGACCGACCGGTCCCGCCCGTCCTCCTCGGCGCCCGCTCCCGCCTACGGCACGCCCCCGGGCGCTCCGGAGCAGGAGCTGTACGCCTATCCGTCCGCCCCGTCCTCCGCGGCGGGCCGCAACCCGATGGCGATCGCGAGCCTCGTGCTCGGCGTCCTGAGCCTGCTGATCAATCCGCTGCTGATCCCCTCGATCCTCGCCATCGTCTTCTCGGCGAAGGGCCGGGCGGCCGCACCGCTCGTCGGAGGCGGTCGCGGGCTCGCGACGGCCGGACTCGTCACCGGGATCCTCGGTCTGGTGTCGGGCGTCTTCACCATCGTCGGCAACCTCTCGGCCGGGGTCCCCGGCCTGGCCGGCTGACCGGGGTGCCGCGGCCCTCGACGCCCCGATGACCGCGCGCCGGAGCGCTCCCTGGCTCCTCGTCGTGGCGGTCGCCCTGGTCGCGCTGGTCCTGCGCGGTCCGATCGTCGCCGTCGCGCCCATCATCGACGCGGTGCGCGAGGACCTCGCGCTGTCCGCGGGCCAGGCGGGGATCCTCACCAGCATCCCCGTGCTCTGCTTCGCCCTGGCGACTCCGCTCGCCCTCCTGGTGATCCGCCGCGCGGGACCCGACGCCGCCGTGACCGTCACGGTGATCGGCGTCGCGCTCGGCACGATCGTCCGATCGATCGGCGACGTGGGACCGGCCGTGGCGGGCACCATCCTGATCGGCGTCTCCATCACGATCGGCAACGTCGTCCTCCCCGTCGTGATCCGGCGGGACGTCGCGCCCGAGCGCGTCGACCTCACGACGGGCGTCTACACCGCAGCCCTCAACATCGGCTCGACGATCACCTCGCTCGGCACCGCTCCGCTCGCTCTGGCGCTCGGCTGGCGCGGCGCCCTGCTCGTCTGGCTCGCCCTCAACGCCCTCGCTCTGGCCGGCTGGCTCCTGGCCGTCAGGCCTCGGGCGGCCCTGCGTCCGGCTCCCCGCCCGGCCCGCGCCGACCGCGCACCGGCCGCACCGGCTCCGCGGATCTTCCGCAGCGCGACCGTGCTGGCGCTCGCGCTCTGCTTCTCGAGCCAGGCGTTCTCGTACTACGGCGTGACGGCGTGGCTCCCCTCGCTGCTCGTCGACCGCAACGGCTTCTCGATCGCGACCGCGGGCGCGAGCGCCTCGGTGTTCCAGCTCGCCGCGGTCGCCGGCGCCCTCGGCGTCCCGCTCCTGGTCCGGAGGCTCGGACCCCTGGGGGGCATCGTGCTCGTCGGCCTCCTCTGGTGCACGGTGCCGGCGGGGCTGCTGCTCGCCCCGCAGCTCTGGGCGCTCTGGTGCGTGCTGGGCGGCGCGGCCCAGGGCGGAGGATTCACGGTGGTCTTCGTGCTCGTCGTGCGGCTCTCCCGCTCCGACGCCCACGCGTCGCGGCTCTCGGCCACGGTGCAGGGGATCGGCTACGCCGTGGCCGCCACCGCCCCGACCGTCATCGGCTTCGCGCACGACGCGAGCGGCGGCTGGGAGGCTCCCCTGCTGACCGTCCTCGCCGCGACCTGCTCCTTCCTCCTCTTCGGCACCCTCGCCGCTGCGCGCCAGCGCCGGGCCTGACCCGCGACACGACCGGCCGCGCCGTCAAGGGGGCCGTCCGACGACTGTCGGCCCCGTAGCGTGTCCGCATGGCCGAGCAGAGCACGACCCGCGAGAAGACAGCGCCCGATCCCGACGATTCCCGGAAGCCCGACGACGTCACCGACATCACCAAGCGCTCCTGGTTCTACGTCCTCAAGAAGACGGCCCGCGAGTTCGGCGCGGACCAGTGCACCGACCTCGCCGCCGCGCTCACCTACTACGCCGTGCTCGCGCTCTTCCCCGCCCTGCTCGCGATCGTGTCGGTGCTGGGGCTCTTCGGCCAGGCGCAGGCCACCACTGATCTGGTGCTCGACCTGATCGGGAACCTCGCGTCGAGCGAGGTCGTCGACCTGCTGCGCGACCCGATCCAGGCGCTGACCAGCTCCTCCGCCGCGGGTCTCGCCTTCGTGACCGGTGTCGTCGGAGCGATCTGGTCCGCCTCCGGCTACGTCGGCGCCTTCGGCCGCGCGATGAACCGCGTCTACCAGATCGACGAGGGGCGCCCCTTCTGGAAGCTCCGCCCGACGATGCTCGGCGTGACCGTGGTGACGGTCGTCCTGATCGTGATCGCGGCGCTCATCCTCGTGCTCAGCGGACCGGTCGCGACCGCCGTCGGCGACGTCGTGGGCCTCGGCCCCGCCGCCCTCACCGTGTGGAACATCGCGAAATGGCCGGTGCTCGTGGTCATCGCGATCGTGATCGTCGCGACCCTGTACTACTGGGCGCCCAACATCCGCCAGCCGAAGTTCCGCTGGATCAGCATCGGATCGATCGTCGCCCTGGCGATCTGGCTGATCGCCTCGACCGGCTTCGCGTTCTACGTGGCCAACTTCTCCAACTACAACAAGACCTACGGCTCGCTCGGCGCGGTGATCGTCTTCCTCCTCTGGATCTGGATCACCAACATCGCCCTGCTCTTCGGCGCGGAGTTCGACGCCGAGCTCGAGCGCGGACGCGAGCTGCAGGCGGGCATCGAGGCGGAGGAGACCATCCAGCTCCCCCCGCGCGACACCGCCGGGAGCGACAAGAAGGCGGCCGTGCACGAGAAGGACGTCCGCGACGGACGCTGGCTGCGCCTGGCGAGCGAGAACCGCAGCGACGAGGGCGCGGCCCAGGACGACGAGGCCGCGAAGAAGAAATGACTCAGGACTCGGACGACCAGAGCGCGCGGTAGTAGGCCGCGCGCTCGTCGTCCGGATCCGCTCCGTACTCCGCGAGGAGCAGCGGGGTGTGGCCCGGGCCGTAGTTCCAGCCGAGGCTGACCGCGGCGACCGCCAGATCCGCCCAGCGGTCGCCCACGCCCAGGTCGCCGACGTCGACCGTGCCGCTCCAGCGTCCGTCGTCGTCGACCAGCGTGTTCGGAGCGCACGCGTCGCCGTGCACCACGACGGGGTCCACGAGCTCCGGAGCCGCGCCGAGCGCCGACGGTCGGCGCGCGAACCAGGAGTCGCCGCGCAGCTCCTCGGGCACCGCGTCGACGGGGAGCGCGTGGACCGCCCGCAGGCCGGCCGCGATCGCGCGGACGGCCTCCTCCGGCCGGGCTGTCCACTCCGGGTCGACGGCGCTCCGCCCGGGCAGCGGTGCGGTGAGGAGCCACTGCCCCTCGTCGTCCTCGCCCGCCTCCAGGATCCGGGGCGCGTCGATCCGCCCCTCCAGCCAGCGCAGACGCGCGATCTCGCGACGGAGGTCGACGCCCGTGGACCGGGGATTCCACTTCAGGTACCCGGCGTCCACGCGGAAGGTCAGCCCGTCGAGCTCGTTGCGCCAGACGAGCGCCGGATCGGTGCCGCCGTTCAGGCGCCTCGCCGGCGACGGGATCCGGACGCCCTCGAGCGAGGACTGCCGTGCGAGGTCGGGACCGCTCATGCCTCCAGGGTAGGCGCCCCGATCCTGAGAGGATCCGCATGCCGCGGACCGCGCCACCCGCCTCCTCCGAGCAGCGCGCCCTTACCCTGACGGGCGTGCCGGAGCAGCCGCCCGGCGCGATCCGGTGACGAGGGAGCCCCCGTGACGCAGAGCGACGACGACCGCGGGCCCGTGCAGCCCGACTTCTCGAAGGAGCAGGAGGGCTACCGTCCCGGGCTCAAGCCCCGGCAGCTGCAGATGATCGCCATCGGCGGCGCGATCGGCACCGGCCTCTTCCTCGGCGCGGGCGGCCGACTCGCCACCGCCGGTCCCTCGCTCGTCGTCGTGTACGCGGTCTGCGGTGTCTTCGCCTACCTGATCCTCCGCGCGCTCGGCGAGCTGGTCCTGCACCGGCCGAGCTCGGGCTCCTTCATCTCCTACGCCCGCGAGTTCCTGGGCGAGAAGGCCGCCTTCGTCGCCGGATGGATGTACTTCCTGAACTGGGCGATGACCGCGATCGCCGACGTCACCGCGGTGGCCCTCTACGTGAAGTACTGGTCGCTCTTCTCCTCCGTGCCCCAGTGGCTCCTCGCACTCATCGCCCTGGTCGTCGTGCTCTCGCTGAACCTCGTCTCGGTCAAGGTCTTCGGGGAGCTGGAGTTCTGGTTCGCGCTGATCAAGGTCACGGCGCTGGTGGTCTTCCTGGTGATCGGCGTCGTCGTGCTCGCCGCGGGCTGGCCGCTGCAGTCCGGCGGCGTCGCCGTGGACCCCGGGATCAGCCTCTGGAACGACAACGGCGGCATCCTGCCCGGCGGCCTGATCGCCAGCGTCCTGGTCGTCCAGGGCGTGGTGTTCGCCTACTCCGGAGTCGAGCTTGTCGGCACGGCGGCGGGCGAGACCGCGGAGCCGGCGAAGGTCATCCCGCGCGCCATCAACTCGGTCATCCTGCGCATCGCCGTCTTCTACGTCGGCTCGGTGCTGCTGCTGACGCTGCTGCTGCCCTACACGGCCTACTCGAAGGGCGAGAGCCCGTTCGTCACGTTCTTCAGCTCGCTGGGCGACGGCTCCTCGGGCGAGATCGCCGGATCGATCATGAACTTCGTCGTGCTGACGGCCGCGCTCTCCAGCATCAACGCCGGGCTCTACTCGACCGGCCGCATCCTCCGCTCCATGGCGCTCAACGGCTCCGCCCCCGCCTTCACCGGCCGGATGAACAAGCAGGGCGTCCCCTACGGCGGCATCCTGCTCACGGCGAGCATCACCCTGATCGGGATCGTGCTGAACCTCTTCGTGCCGTCCGAGGCCTTCGAGATCGTCCTCAACGTCTCGGCGCTGGGCATCGTCACGGGCTGGGGCATGATCGTCCTCTGCCAGATGCAGCTGCAGCGCTGGGCGGCTCAGGGGCGCCTGGAGCGCCCGTCCTTCCGGATGCCCGGCGCCCCGGTGACCTCGTGGCTCACCCTGGCGTTCCTGGTGATCGTGGTGGTCCTCATCGCCGTCGACTTCCCGACCGGCACCTGGACCGTGGGCATCGTCGCGGTGGTCGGCGTGCCCGCCCTGATCGTGGGCTGGCACGTCGCGAAGCCGCGCATCCTGGCGATCGCGTCCGCCCGTGACGGCTTCACCGGCGCCCACCCCGTGATCGCCGCCCGTCCGGCCTCCGAGGCCAAGCGCGACGGGAACGAGCGGCGCCGCGAGTAGGGCGGGTCAGCGCCGGCGGAGGTAGCGCAGGAGCAGCGTGTCGCCGGCGCTGAGCACGTGCGCCAGGTGCTGCGGGCGCGGTCCGGGGACGTCGCCGCGGGCGAGCCTCCCGGAGTCCCCCGCCTCGAGCGTTGGAGCGACGGTCAGGCAGAGCTCGTCGACGGCGTCTGCGGCGAGGAGGGTCCCGAGCAGCGACGGACCGCCCTCGCAGTGGATCCTGCCGAGCCCCCGCTCCGCGAGCTGCGCCCGCATCCGCGTCGCGTCGAGCTCTGCGTCGCCGCAGACGAGCACGTCGGCGACCTCGGCGAGCTCCGCGCGGCGGCGGGCCGGCGAGGAGCCGGTGGTCACGACGGTCGGGCGCACCGGCGCCTCGGTGAAGATCCGCGAGGCGGGATCGAGGTCGAGCGACCCCGAGACGATCGCGAAGACGGGCTGCGGGGCGAGCCCGGTGCCGAGCCGCGCCCGCACGGACTCGTCGCTCAGCACCATCGGGCCGTAGCCCTCGGTCCGCACCGTGCCGGCCGCGACGAGCACGACGTCGGCGAGCCGGCGGAGCAGGTCGAACACGCGCAGGTCCGCCGCGCCCCCGAGATCGCCCGAGACGCCGTCACGGGTGATCGCGCCGTCGACGCTCGCGACGAAGTTGACCCGGAGCCACTGCTCGCCGGCCCCGTCCGCGTAGAGGGCCAGCAGAGCCTCGTCGGACAGGTCCTGCCCGGCCGGGGACAGGCCGTCGATGCGGGCGCTCACGCCGCCGGCTCCACGTTGTGGCGGAGGAAGACGGGCGCTCGCCAGCCCAGCACCGCCTCCGTCATCCGCACGGCGTCCACCGCCTGGCGCACGTCGTGCATGCGCACGATCCGCGCACCGTTCAGGATGCAGATCACCGCGGCGGCGAGGGAGCCCTCGAGGCGCTCCCCCTGCGGCCGGTCCAGCGCCTCGCCGATGAAGTCCTTGTTGGAGACCGCGGCGAGCACCGGGAAGCCGAGCGCGGCCACCTCGCCCAGCCGGCGGGTGAGCTCGAGCGTGTGCAGGGTGTTCTTGTTCAGGTCGTGACCCGGATCAACGATGATCCTCCCGGCAGGCACTCCACCCGAGAGCGCGCGATCGACGCGGCTCCGCAGGTGGTCGACCACCGTCGCCACGACGTCGTCGTACTCGGGTCTCTCCGGCTCGCTGCGGGGAGCGCCCACGCTGTGGGTGATGACGAGCTGAGCGGAGGAGGAGGCGACGACCTCGAGCATCCGGGGGTCGTGCAGCCCGCTCGTGTCGTTGATGACGGAGGCGCCCGCGGCGATGCTCGCGCGCGCGACCTCGGCGCTCGTCGTGTCCACCGAGACGACCACGTCGCTCCGCTCCGCGATGCCCGCCACGACGGGGACGACCCGGTCGAGCTCCTCCTGGAGCGTGACAGCGGGGCCGCGGCCGAACGGCACTCCGCCGATGTCGACCCAGTCGGCGCCGAGCTCCGCGGCGCGCACGGCGGCCGCGATGGCACTGTCCAGGGCGAAGGTGGAGCCCTTGTCGTAGAAGGAGTCGGGCGTGCGGTTCACGACCGCCATCACGGCCACCTGCCGCTCGAAGTCGAACTCTCGTCCGCCGATGTGCCGCGTGGTCATGGGCGCGTCCCTCCCGCTCGGAGCGCCGGGAGAAGGCCGGCGCCGCTCACCCTAGACGAGCGGAGTCGGCGGAGGCTGGAGCGGGCCGCCCTCGAGCAGCGCCTGGAAGAGGACGTGGTCCTGCCACTCCCCGGCGATCCGCAGGTAGCGCCGCGCGACGCCGATCCGCTCGAAGCCGTTGCGCTGCAGCACGGTCTGCGATCCGACGTTGTGGAGGAGCGTCCCGGCCTGCACGCGGTGCAGCCCCAGATCGTCCCGTGCGGTGCGCAGGACGGCTCCGACCGCGCGGGTCATCACGCCGCGGCCCTGCAGACCGCTGTCGAGCCAGTAGCCGAGATCGCCGCTGTCGAAGGCGCCGCGGACGATGTTCGCGAGAGTCAGCCGACCGACGATCACACCGCCCGCGTCGAGGACGAGCGGGAGGACGCTGCCGGCCCGGTGCGCGGCGAGTGCGTCAGCGACGGCGTCGGTCTGGCCCCCCGCCTCGAAGAAGCGGGTCGAGCGCGTCGGCTCCCAGGGCGCGAGGTGCCGGCGGTTGCGCCGGTACGCGGCGGCGAGGGCCGGTCCGTCGTCCCGCGAGACGAGCCGCAGGAGGGTGCCCTGGTCGTCGACGGGGATCGGGGCGGGCATCCTGCGAGGGTAGCGCCGGAGCCGGGAACGACAGAACCCCCGGCCAGGGGCCGGGGGTTCTCGTGGTGGGCGATACTGGGATCGAACCAGTGACCTCTTCCGTGTCAGGGAAGCGCGCTACCGCTGCGCCAATCGCCCGTTGCTCCGTGCGGAGCGCCTCGTTCGGTGAACGATCGAGGTGGATACGGGATTCGAACCCGTGTATACGGCTTTGCAGGCCGCTGCCTCGCCTCTCGGCCAATCCACCGTGTACGGGATTCGGTGTAGGCGGCCCGAGGGCCGACCAGGTGGGAGGCACCCGAGGGTGCCGTCCCGATGACGCCGGTCCGAGGACCGGTGTTCGAGCGGATGACGAGATTCGAACTCGCGACCCTCACCTTGGCAAGGTGATGCGCTACCGCTGCGCCACATCCGCATGTAGGTCGTACTGGTGTTGCCGTCTTGCGTGTCGTGCTGTCTTGCTGTCTGTCCGGCGCTTTCGCTGCCCGGCTCGACCTAGAAGAATGTATACGACAGCGGCGCCGGAATCCAAATCGAGCGGACGCCGATCCCGCCGCTCGGAGTCCGATCCGCGTCTTTCCGCGCGAAACCGGCTCGTCGCCGTCCGTTCACCCGGGCGTGGCGGGCGTCGGCGGTGCATCCGGGCCCCGCGGATCCGCTACGATCGTCTCTCGGGTCGTCCAGCACGTCCCCCTGGGCGATTGGCGCAGTTGGTAGCGCGCTTCCTTCACACGGAAGAGGTCATCGGTTCGAGTCCGGTATCGCCCACCCTCACCCCCGGTCCGTGCTCACGCACTCGGCCGGGGGTTCTCTCGTGCCGCCGCGGCCGTCCTCCGTCGTCGCAGCGCCCAGTCGAAGGAGCCGACCCGCGATGATGGGCCGCTCGCACGCCGTCTCCGGTGCGCTCGCCTGGGCCGTCGCCGCCTCCGTGCCCGCCGTCGCCGGGCCCCTCGGCCTCGCGGGTCTCCCACTGGACCTCCGGCTGGTCGGCCTCGGAGTCGCCGCCGGCTGGGCCCTGGTGCCCGACGCGGACCACGCGAGCGCGACCGTCTCCCGCTCGGCGCCGGGCGCCTCCCTGCTCACCGCGACCGCGGGCCGGATCAGCGGAGGGCACCGGCACGGGATGCACTCGCTGCTCGCGGTCGCCGTCGTCTGGTACCTGGTGCCGGTGCTCACGGCGCTGCGCTTCCCGGTGCCGATCGTCGGCCCCGTCGCCGTGGCCGCCGTGCTCACGCTGCCCGCCCTCGCGTTCGCCGCGAAGGCCGTCCGGGCCGCCCCCTCCTGGCGCATCGCCTGGGCCGGGGCGACGGTCGTCACGGTCCTGCTCGTCGCGCTCGCCGACGGCACCTGGGCGTGGCTCCGGGTCGCCGCGACGCTGGGCTACCTCGTGCACGTGGCCGGCGACGCCCTCACGACCGGCGGGATCAACTGGCTGTGGCCGCTGCGCGTGCGCCTGCCGCGGCGCCTGCGCCGGACACCGCTGCGCCACGTCTGGACCACCGGCGGCTACGCCGCGCTGCCCGTGCTGGGCTCCGCCGGGTCCTGGCGCGAGACGGTCCTCTACTGGCTGATGTCCGCGGCGACGATCGTGCTCACCGCCTCGATGATCACGGCCGAGCAGCTGTAGCCCGGGGCGCCCTCCTCAGAAGACCTTCCCCGGGTTCATGATCCCCAGCGGGTCGAACACGGCCTTGATCCCGCGCTGGAGCGCCAGCGAGTCCTCGCCCAGCTCCTCCGCCAGCCAGCGCCGCTTGAGCAGTCCCACGCCGTGCTCGCCCGTGAGCGTGCCGCCGAGGGCCAGGGCCGTGCGGAAGAGCTCCGCCGCGGCGCCCCAGACGTCCTCCCCCACGGGTCCGTCCCCCGCGGGCAGCACGAAGTTCGGATGGAGGTTCCCGTCCCCCGCGTGGGCGACGGTGGGGATGCTGAGCCCCGTCCGCTCCTCGATGCCGCGGATCGCCGCGAACATCGCCGGCAGCGCCGAGCGGGGCACGCAGACGTCCTCGATCAGCACCCGGCCCTCCGCCTCGAGCGCCGGGTGGAAGGCCCGGCGGACGGCCAGCAGAGCCTCGCCCTCGGCCGGGTCCTCGGTCGCCTCGGCGGCGCCCCCGGAGGCGGTCACGATCTCGAGGACGCGCTGCGACTCCTCCGCCGCTCCTCCGCCGTCCGTCTGGACGAGGAGGTAGGCGGCACCGCGGTCCAGGGCCGCTCCGGTGTAGCGCGAGATCGCGGCGAGCGCCGCCTCGTCCATCAGCTCCATCACCGCGGGACGGAGCCGCGCGGCGGTGATCGCGGCGGAGGCGGCGGCCGCGGCGACGACGCTCGGGAAGTACGCGCCGACCGTGACCACGCGCCCGGTCGGGATCGGGCGGAGCTTCACGGTGGCCTCCACGATGACGCCCAGCGTCCCCTCGGAGCCGGTCAAGAGGGCGGTGAGGTCGTACCCGGTGACTCCCTTCACGCTGCGGCGGCCGGTGCGGAGCAGGCGTCCGTCGGGGAGGACGACCGTCAACCCGAGCACCGCCTCGCGGGTCACGCCGTACTTGGCGCACAGCAGCCCCCCGGCGTTCGTCGCGATGTTGCCGCCGATGCTCGAGATCGCGCGGCTCGCGGGGTCGGGCGAGAAGACGAGGCCGTGCGGAGCGATGGCGTCCGACAGCGCCTGATTGATGACCCCGGGCTCGACCACCGCCAGCTCGTCCTCGAGCGACACCTCGAGGATGCGGTCCATGGCGGCGGTCGAGAGGACGAGCGCTCCCTCGCTCGCCACTCCCCCGGCAGCGAGGCCCGTTCCCGCTCCGCGCGGCACGACCGGGAGCCGGTGCTCCGTCGCTATGCGCAGCGCCGCCTGCACGTCCTCGACCGAGCGGGCAGCGACGAGCGCGAGCGCGCGACCCGGTGCGGAGAAGCCCGACTTGTCGGTGTGCACGGCCTCGAACCCGGGGCCCTCGGTCAGGACCGCGTCTCCGAGCGCGTCGCGCAGCTGTCGGAGGATCTCGTGGTCGTGCATGGTTCACTCCGTGCGGTCGCGGGCGGGTCCTGCCGATCCTTCCACGGGCGCGGGGCAGGATGGCGGGATGACCGGAGAGACGCGATGGCCGCGGTGACGAGCGCGGGGATCCTGCTGCACCGCGAGGGCCCCTCCGGCACCGAGGTGTTCCTCGGGCGGATGGGCGGCCCCTTCTGGACCCGGCGCCCCCGCGCGTGGACGATCCCGAAGGGCGTGCACACGGGCGACGAGACGCCGCTGGACGCCGCGCGCCGAGAATTCGAGGAGGAGACCGGCGCTCCTCCGCCCGACGGGGAGCTGACCCTCCTCGGCGCGTTCCGGCAGAGCGCGGCCAAGACCGTCACCGTCTTCGCCGGGCACGGACTCGCGGACACCGCCTTCGTCGCGAGCAACACCTTCGAGCTGGAGTGGCCGCGGGGCTCCGGCGTGCTGCGCAGCTTCCCCGAGCTGGAGGACGCCCGGTGGCACCCGCTCGACGAGGCCCGCTCGCTGGTGGTGGCCGGGCAGGTCGCCGCCCTCGACGCGCTGGCCGAACTGCTGGCGGATCCGGACGGCGGGGACCGGGCCGGCACCGCCCCCTAGTCCGCGGTCGCGTAGACCCGCAGGCCCAGCGGCACGATCCGCACCACGGCCTCGTCGAATCCGTCGCGGGAGCCGTCGAAGCGCTCGGTCTCGCCGTCGTGCGCCCACTCGGGGTCGTCCCCCGCGGGCCGGCGCGCGCCGACGGTGATCTCCGGCGTCGAGAACGACTCCACCACCGGTGCCCGCCAGCCGGGCACACGGCCGACCACCGGGGTCGCCGTACGGCCGAGCAGGAGCGAGAACGCTCCCCGGGTGCGAGGAGTCCGTCCTGAGTGCAGGATGCGCACGTCGAGGTGGCCGTCGTCGAGCCGACGCCGGGCGAGCGGGGCGGCCGTGCGCGGGTGCTCCTGGTTCACCCCGACGAAGTACGACCAGACGAGCTGCGTGCGCCCGTCGCGCCGGAGCTCGAACGGATCGGTGCGCCGCACGACCGAGAGGGCCGCGATCACGGCGGCGAGCGGCTTCCCGATCCGCTTCTCGCGCTTCTCGCGGGCCGCGACGAACTCCGGGTAGACGCCGATCGAGACCGTGTTGAGCACCGTGACCGGGTCTCCCCCGTCCGCGACGACCTCGGCCACGTCGACGTCGCGGCGCTCGCCGATCGTCGCCGCGTCGAGCGCGTCCTGGACGGTGAGCAGCCCCAGCGCCTTCGCGAAGTGGTTCATGGTCCCGCCCGGCAGCACGAGCAGCGTCATCCCCTCGGCGCGGGCGAGAGCGGCACCGACCGACATGGTGCCGTCCCCGCCGTAGATCCCGAGCACCCGGGGCGGAGAGTCCCCCGAGCGCGCCTCGCGCACCACGTCGGCGAGGTCCTCCCCCTCGGTCAGCCGGTGCACGCGCGCCTTCGGGAACCGCGCTCGGACCAGCGGCTCGGGATCGGGGCGGTGCGAGTCCCGGCCCGCGCCGGGGTTGAGGACCACGAGGAGGGCGGCGCCGTCCCCCAACGGGCTGCGGTCGACGGGGGGCCGGGTCGCGCGCTCCGAGACGGGCACGTGGCGCGGCTCGGCCGGCAGGACGGCTCGGCCGACGACCGCGACCGCCGCGCCGAGCACCGCGCCGCCGAGGACGTCCGAGAGCCAGTGGACGCCGACGTGCAGGCGGGAGAAGGCCACGGCGGCGGCGAGCGGGGCGACCGCCGCCCCCACTCGGGGCGACTCGAGCGCGACCCCGGCGGCGAAGGCGGCGGCGCTCGCCGCGTGCCCCGAGGGGAAGGACGCCGACGTCGGCACCGTCGCCAGGCGCCGGCCGACCGGGACGTCGACGAGGAGCGGCCGGTCGCCGCCGAACACGCGCTTGCCGACCAGGTTCGCGAGCGCGCTGGCCGCGGCGAGCGAGGCGGTCCCCCGCAGAGCCTCGCGGGGACGGCCCGCCAGGAGCAGCAGAACGCCGACGCCGGCCCAGAGGACTCCGTGGTCCGCGGCCCGGGAGAGCCCCACGAGCGCCCCGTCGACGACGGTCGACGGGCGACGGGCGTTCAGCCGCCGGGCCGCACGAGCGTCCGCCCGGCGCACGACGCGCGGGACGGTGACGAGTCGGCGGAGCAGGACGGACGGGGGTCGGGTTCCGCGGAGGGCCATGCGCTCAGCGTAGGAGGAGGCGCCTCCGCGGTCCCTGGACCGGTCGACGGCGCGCTACACCTCGCCGAAGCCCGACTCGACCAGATCGCCGAGCCGGCCGACCGCCTCCTGGGCCTGCGGCCCCGACGCCGAGAGGACGACCTCGTCCCCGCGGTCGAGCCCCAGCGACATCACGCCGAGCAGGCTCGTGGCGTCCTTGCCGTTCGCGTCGATCCGGGCGTCGAAGGTGGCGGCGAGCGTCACGAAGTCGGCCGCGGGACGGGCGTGCAGGCCGTTCGGGTTGATGAGGCGGACGCGGCGCTGCACGCGCTCGTCACCGGGCGGAGCCTCCTCGGCGGGAGCCGCGAGCGCCTCGCCCCGGGCCGACTCCGCGGCGGCGAGCACCTCGTCCAGCGATGCCCCCGTGCCCGCGGCGACGGCGGCCGCGACCGCCCCCTCCACCAGCGGGGCGTCGGCGATCCGGACCCGGGCGCGCGCGTCGTCGTCGAGGAACTCGACCGCGGTCTCCGCCGTCATGATCGCCGAGCCGAGGTCGCAGAGGACGACGACCCCCTCGCCGGAGTCCGCTTCCGCCAGGGCCGCCGTGATGCGGTCGAAGCTGGTGCCGATGCCGCCGTCGTCCGTCCCGCCCGCGGCGACCAGCGCGACCGAGGCCGCCATCTGCTCCGCGAGCTCGACCAGCCCCTCCGCCAGCTGCGCGCTGTGCGAGACCAGGACCAGCCCGACGCTCACGCCGCCGCCTCGGCTGCTGCGCGGAGCAGGAGAACGGTCGACACGCTGCCGGGATCACGGTGCCCGATGGCGCGCTCGCCGAGGTAACTGGCGCGTCCCTTGCGGGCGACCAGCGGGTCCGTCGACTCCGCTCCCCTCTGCGCCGCCTCCGCCGCCGCGGCGAGGACGTCGGCCGGAGCCGCTCCCTCCTCGGCGGCGGCCGCGGCCGCGTCGACCGCCGGCGTCCACGCGTCCACCATCGTCTTGTCGCCCACCTCGGCCTTGCCGCGGAGCACGATGCCGTCCCTCGCCGCGGCCAGGAGCGCTGCGACGTCCGCGCCCTCGAGCGCGACCTCGCCCGCGACCGCGGCGGAGGCCTTCAGGAACGCCGTGCCGAACAGCGGGCCCGAGGCGCCGCCGACGGTGGAGATGAGCGTCGTCGCGACCAGCTTGAGCACGTCCGCCGGGACCCCCTGCTCCGGCGCCGCGTCCAGCTTCGCGACCACGGCCTGGAAGCCGCGGTCCATGTTCTCGCCGTGGTCCCCGTCGCCGATCGCCCGGTCGAGCGTGATCAGCTCGACCCGGTGCTCCGCGATCGACTCGGCGGCGCGGCGGATCCACGCCGTCGCCCACGCCGCGTCGAGCCCGGCTCCCTGTGCGTCCTGCATGGTCGTCTCCTCCTCGTGGGCCGCTCCTGCGGCTGTCGTTCCGGTCATGGTGTGCGCGCGGGCGCTCAGCGTCCCCACCGCAGCGCCGCGGTCTGCACCGGGGAGTCCCACAGCTCGGTCAGGGCGTCGTCGAGCTTGAGGACGGTGAGCGAGAAGCCCTGCATCTCGAGCGACGTCGTGTAGTTGCCGACGAGGCGGCGCGCGACGGAGATCCCCTTCTCGGCCAGCGCCTCGGCTGCCCGGCGGTAGGCGAGGTACAGCTCGATCTGCGGCGTGCCGCCCATGCCGTTCACCAGGAGCAGCACCTCGTCCCCGGAGGAGAACGGCAGGTCCTCCAGGATCGGGCCGAGGATCCGGTCGACGATGCGGTCGGCCGGCTCCAGCGCGATCTTCTCCCGGCCGGGCTCGCCGTGGATGCCGATGCCGATCTCGATCTCGTCCTCGCCCAGCTCGAAGCTCGGCTCGCCCGCGTGCGGGACGATGCACGGCGTGAGGGCGACGCCCATCGAGCGCACGTTGGCGATCACCGTCTCGGCGATCGTCGCGACCTCGTCGAGGGAGTCGCCCCGCTCGGCCGCGGCGCCCGCGATCCGCTCGACCAGCACGGTGCCGGCCACGCCGCGGCGGCCCGCGGTGTAGAGCGAGTCCTTCACCGCGACGTCGTCGTCGACGATCACGCTGCGCACCTCGATCCCCTCGGCGCCGGCGAGGTCGGCCGCGGTCTCGAAGTTCAGGACGTCGCCCGTGTAGTTCTTCACGATGTGCAGCACACCCGCGCCGCCGTCGACGGCCTGCGTGGCCGCGACGATCGGGTCGGGCGTGGGCGAGGTGAAGACGGGACCGGGGACGGCGGCGTCCAGCATCCCGAATCCGACGAAGCCCGCGTGCAGCGGCTCGTGCCCGCTGCCGCCTCCGCTGACGATGCCCACCTTGCCCGAGCGGGGCGCGTCGGCCCGCACCACGAACAGGGGATCCGACACCACCCGGACCAGGTCGGCGTGCGCCAGGCCGAAGCCGGCCACCGACTCCGTGACGACGTTCTTCGGGTCGTTGATGAGCTTCTTCATCGAGGTCTCCTCCAGGATCGGGCCACCACTCGGGCGTCCCGTGACCTGCGGGCGATCCGGCGCGTGGTGGATCGCCGCCCGCACCGTCGCGGACAGCAGCCCCACGTTACGCCCTGCGCTCGCGCCTACGGCAGCGGGACGACGGCGCGCTGCGTCTCGCGGACCCACTCCTCGAGCTTGGCCGTGGCGGCCCCGGAGTCGACGGCCTCCGCCGCGCGGTCCATCGACGTCCGCAGGCGCTCCAGGACGGGCGTGCGCACCAGGTCCGGGTCGCGCGCCAGGTCGAACGCCGCGAGGCCTGCGGCCGCGTTCAGAAGGACGATGTCGCGGACGGGGCCGCCGTCTCCCGCGAGCACCGAGCGCACCACGCTCGCGTTGTAGGCGGCGTCGCGGCCGCGCAGCTCGTCGATCCGCGCGCGGGGCAGGCCCAGGTCGCGCGGGTCGAGGTCGTGCTCGACCACGGAGCCGCGCGACACCTCCCAGATGTGGCTGTGACCCGTGGTGGTGAGCTCGTCGAGGCCGTCGTCCCCGCGGAACACCAGAGCCGTCGCCCCGCGCGTCCGGAACACGCCGACGACCAGCGGCACCCGGTCGAGGTGCGCCACTCCGACCGCCGACGCCTCGGGACGCGCCGGATTGCAGAGCGGGCCGAGGAAGTTGAACACCGTCGGCACGCCCAGCTCGGCGCGCACCGGACCGGCGTGCCGGAAGCCGGGGTGGAAGAGGGACGCGAAGACGAAGGCGATCCCCGTCCGCCGGAACACCTCGGCCACCCGCTCGGGGGAGAGGGAGAGGTCGACCCCGAGTGCCGCGAGCACGTCGGAGGAGCCGGAGGAGGAGGACGCGGCCTTGTTCCCGTGCTTCACGACGGGCGTGCCGGCGGCGGCCGCGATGATCGACGCGGTGGAGGAGATGTTGACGGTCCCGAAGCGGTCCCCGCCCGTCCCGACGATGTCCAGGGCCATCGGGTCCACGTCCAGCGGCACCGCGTGGTCGAGGATCGCGTCGCGGAAGCCGACGATCTCGTCGACGGTCTCGCCCTTCGCCCGGAGCGCCACCAGCAGTCCGGCGAGCTGCGCCGGAGTCGCCGCGCCCTCCATCACCTGCTCCATGGCCCACGTCGCCTCGGAGACGCTCAGATCGGAGGACTCGAGGAGTGCGCTGAGAACGTGCGGCCAGGACAGGGTTTCCGACATGGCTCCCAGATTATGCGACGAGGATCGCCTCCCGGCTAGTGCGACTTCCCTCCCCTGCCATCGGCCATAATGGTCTGTGTGACGAGCACCTCTCTCTCCCCCACGGCCACCGCGCCCGTAGTGAACCGACCCAACCCGGTCGCGGTCGGAACGATCGTCTGGCTGGGCAGCGAGGTCATGTTCTTCGCGGGCCTGTTCGCGATCTACTTCACCCTGCGGAGCACCTCCCCCGAGCTCTGGGGCGCCGAGACCCAGATCCTCAACGTCCCCTACGCGGGCGTGAACACGGTGATCCTCGTGGCCTCGTCGTTCAGCTGCCAGTTCGGCGTGTTCGCCGCCGAGCGCCTGCAGCCGCGCGCGACGGGCCTCAGCCCGTTCAAGTGGGGCATGGTCGAGTGGTTCTTCCTCACCTACGCCCTGGGCGCGGTCTTCGTCTCCGGCCAGGTGCTCGAGTACGCGACCCTCGTCTCCGAGGGCGTCACGCTCTCCAGCAACGCCTACGGCTCCGCCTTCTACCTGACGACCGGCTTCCACGCCCTGCACGTCACCGGCGGCCTGATCGCGTTCCTCCTCGTCATCGGCCGCGGCTTCGCGGTCAAGAACTTCGGCCACAAGGAGGCGACGAGCGCCATCGTCGTCTCGTACTACTGGCACTTCGTCGACGTCGTCTGGGTCGGCCTGTTCGCCGTCATCTACTTCCTCAAGTGACGCGCCCGCCGATGCCCCACTCCACTCCCGACCCCCGCAGGAAGGACGCCTCGATGGCCTCCCCGAAGACGAAGAGCCGAGCCAAGAAGGGTCGCCGCCACCCGCTCGCCACCCTGGCCCTGATCGCCATCGGCCTCGGGCTCACCGGCGGGACCTACGCCGCGGTCGGCGTCGCGACGTCCGCCTCGGCGGAGACGTCGTCCACCAGCCAGCAGACGATCGACGAGGGCTCGAAGCTCTTCGCCGCGAACTGCGCCACCTGCCACGGCCTCGACGCCGCGGGCACCGACAACGCTCCCTCCCTCATCGGAGTGGGCGCGGCGTCGGTCGACTTCCAGGTCGGCACCGGCCGCATGCCGATGCAGATGCACGGCCCCCAGGCGCTCGAGAAGCCGGTGCAGTTCACCGACGAGCAGGTCGGCGAGCTCGCCGCCTACGTCGCGTCGCTGGCCCCCGGCCCCGCGATCCCCGAGGGCGAGGTCCTCGACGGACAGGGCGACGCGGCGAACGGCGCCGAGCTGTTCCGCATCAACTGCGCCATGTGCCACAACGTCGCCGGAGCCGGCGGCGCGCTCACCGAGGGCAAGTTCGCTCCCCCGCTGGGCGGCGTGACCGAGGCGCACATCTACGAGGCGATGGTCACCGGCCCGCAGAACATGCCGGTCTTCAACGACCTGAACATCTCGCCCGAGGACAAGCGCGACATCATCTCGTACCTCAAGTACATCGAGGCCAACCCGTCCCCGGGCGGATTCGCGCTCGGCTCCCTCGGGCCGGTCGCGGAGGGCCTGTTCCTCTGGATCTTCGGCCTCGGCGCGATCGTGGCCCTGACGGTGTGGATCACCGCCCGATCCAACTAGACGACTGCAGCGCCCTGACGGGCGCGACTGACCCACGGCACCGACTGGTGCCGACACGGCGTGAAAAGGAGAACCATGGCAGAGCACGATGAGGGTGGCACGGACCTCGTCACCTCGTCGGCCACCGGGCACGGAACGGCTCCGGCCGGCACCGCGGTCGTGACGCGGGACCGCGTCCAGGACCCGGGCCTCCCGCCGCACCGCCCCCGGATGACCGACCTCGACCCCAAGGTCGAGAAGCGTGCCGAGCGCACGGTGTACACGCTCTTCTACCTCTCCTTCGCGGGCTCGATCTTCGCGGTCGCCGCCTACATGGCGTTCCCGATCACGGAGGACGTCGCGTCGGTCCGGCTGAACACGCTGTTCATCGGCCTGGGCATGTCCCTCGCCCTCCTGGGGATCGGCATCGCCGCCGTCCACTGGGGCAAGCAGCTGATGTCGGACCACGAGGGCATCGACATCCGCCACCCCGTCCGCAGCGCGGAGCCCACCCGCGCCCGTGCGCTCGAGATCTTCGACCAGTCCGACAAGGAGTCCGGCTTCGGCCGCCGCTCCCTCGTTCGGAACAGCCTGATCGCCTCCCTCGTCGTGTTCCCCCTGCCCGCCGTGATCCTGTTCCGGGGCCTCGGCCCGCAGGACCAGAACCCCGTCGCCCTCCTCAAGACCACCCTGTGGGAAGAGGGCACGAGGCTCACCCTGGACCCGTCGGGAGCGCCGATCCTCGCATCGGACGTCACCCTCGGATCCGCCTTCCACGTCATCCCCGAGGGCCTCAACGACGCCGAGGGCAAGCTGGAGGAGAAGGCCAAGGCCGCCGTCCTCCTGATGCGCCTGAAGCCGGAGGACCTCATCGTCAGTGAGGGTCGCGAGACCTGGAACTACGACGGAATCGTCGCCTACTCCAAGATCTGCACGCACGTCGGCTGCCCAGTGGCGCTGTACGAGCAGCAGACCCACCACCTGCTGTGCCCGTGCCACCAGTCGCAATTCGACATCACGCGCGAGGCCGCCGTCATCTTCGGCCCGGCGAAGCGTCCGCTTCCGCAGCTCCCCATCACCGTCGACGCCGAGGGTTACCTGGTCGCCAGAAGCGACTTCACGGAGCCCGTCGGACCGTCCTTCTGGGAGCGATGACTCACATGTCCACCACCACCCCCTCACGCCCCTCCAGCTCCCCCGCGGAGCCCGAGGACGGCGTCATCCTCGGATCCGGCAAGTTCCAGAAGGGGTACGTCGGAGCGGCGTCGAACTACATCGACGAGCGCACGAGCATCTCCGCGGTCGTCAAGGAGTTCGGTCGCAAGATCTTCCCCGACCACTGGTCCTTCCTCCTCGGCGAGGTCGCGCTCTACAGCTTCGTCATCATCCTGCTGTCGGGCACCTTCCTCACCTTCTTCTTCCAGGCCTCGATGGTCGAGACGCACTACGAGGGCAGCTATCTGCCCCTCAAGGGCATCGAGATGTCGGCGGCGATGTCGTCCTCGCTCGACATCTCCTTCGACATCCGCGGCGGCCTGCTGATGCGGCAGATCCACCACTGGGCGGCGCTGCTGTTCGTGGCCTCGATCGGCCTGCACATGCTGCGCATCTTCTTCACCGGTGCGTTCCGCAAGCCCCGCGAGCTCAACTGGGTCATCGGCTTCGTCCTCTTCATCCTCGCGATGGCCGAGGGCTTCACCGGCTACTCGCTCCCCGACGACCTGCTCTCGGGCAACGGCCTCCGCATCATCGACGGCATGGTCAAGGGCATCCCGATCGTCGGCACCTGGATCTCGTTCCTGCTCTTCGGCGGCGAGTTCCCGGGCACCGACATCGTCGGCCGCCTCTACACGCTGCACATCCTGCTGCTGCCGGCACTGGTGCTCGCGTTCATCGCCCTCCACCTCGTGTTCGTGGTCGTCCACAAGCACACCCAGTTCCCCGGTGCGGGCAAGACCGAGCAGAACGTCGTCGGCTACCCGGTGCTGCCGGTCTACGCCGCGAAGGCCGGTGGATTCTTCTTCATCGTCTTCGGCGTCGTCGTCCTCATCGCCTCGCTGTTCACGATCAACCCGATCTGGAACTACGGCCCGTACGACCCCTCGCCCGTCTCCGCGGGAACCCAGCCCGACTGGTACATCGGGTTCGCCGACGGCGCCCTGCGCCTCGTCCCGCCGGGACTCGAGTGGGCCATCCCGGGCATCGGAACCCTGTCGTTCAACATCCTGATCCCGCTCGTCGGTCTCGGACTGTTCATCGCCGTGGTCATGCTCTACCCGTTCCTCGAGGCGTGGATCACCGGTGACAAGCGCGAGCACCACCTGCTCGACCGCCCGCGCAACGCCGCGACCCGCACCGCGATCGGCGCCGCCGGAGTCAGCTTCTACGCCGTCCTCTGGGCCGCCGCCTCGTCCGACCTCATCGCGACGCACTTCCACCTCACGATGGAGGGCGTGATCCACAGCCTGCAGTTCCTGCTCATCGCGGGTCCGTTCATCGCGTACTTCATCACCAAGCGCATCTGCCTGGCGCTGCAGAAGAAGGACCGCGAGATCGCGCTGCACGGCTTCGAGTCGGGCCGCATCGTCCGCCTCCCCGGCGGCGAGTTCATCGAGGTGCACCAGCAGCTCGACGAGTACGAGCGCTGGAAGCTCGTCGGTCAGGACGAGTACGAGCCCCTGATGATCCGTCCGGACTCGCGTGGCCGCATCACCGCCCCGCAGCGCGTCCGCGCCGGCCTCTCCCGCTGGTTCTTCGAGGACCGGATCACCCCCGTCACCCAGAAGGAGCTCGAGAGCTCGCACAGCGAGCACTGATCCTCCCCTGAGGGCCCGGACGTTCGTTCGTCCGGGCCCTTCGTCGTTCCCCCAGCGGGGCGGCGCCTGTCCTCCGGCGCGGTGGAGGTCGTCGGTGCACCGAGAGCCGGTGAGACCGGATCACAGCGCCTCGACGGCGACAAGCCGGCAGGAACGTGGGGCGATACTCCGGACCTCGAGACCTCCGCTCCTTGAATCACGAGACGCCGTCTCACCGCCGAGCTGGAGACGTCCGCCTCCCTCGGATCACCGAGTGATCCAGCCTGTCTGCATGGTCGCAGTGTCGTCGTCCGGTGAGGTCCCCGTCCCCGTCCACGTCGAGACACTCGGCATCGGTTCGAGGGCACCCATCCTCAGCAGGCCTGTCAGGACTGCCCTCCCCCGCTCACGGCCGAGCCCTCTGTGATCGGCGACGGCGACGCTCGCCGGTGAGACCGAGGAGGCGACCTCCGGACATCGACGACCGTCGCTGCAGCGGCGTCTCAGGCTCCCTGTCCTCGCACCGACCGGCACGACCCGCTAGACGTACCGAGGAACTCCAAGAGCCGCAGGGGCGCCCGCGGTTCCGCCGGGGAGCGGGCTCCGCTGGGGTCGGAACGGTGTGCAGGAGTCCGTAGGGCGGCGCAGGCGCCAGAACAGGCGCGGCGGGCCCAGTACGGCCGCAGGCGCAGCAGTATCCCCGACCGTAGCGGCCACCACCGTCGGCACACCCACACGCGCACAGGAGAGCCGCCACAGGCGTAGCCCGCTCAGCCGTGACCGGAGCAGGAGCCGTCGCAGCGCTGCTCTGGAAGGGTGATGACGCGGCCCGACTCTCCTGCTCGGCGCCGCTCGCTGCGCTCCCCTGCGAGCTTCCGCGTCGCGGGCCGTCGGCTATTGCTCGAACGAGCTCCTCCGCGCAGGACGCCTCTGTGTCCTGCCAGCGGGACACCGAGAGAGATCCCGCTCAGCTCGTCAGCCCTCACTGAGCGGTCCCGGCCCTGACCGGGAGGTCCCGGCCCTCACCGGGAGGCTCGATCCGCCACCGATCGGCGAGCGACGCCCCTGCACGAAGCCGAAGGGCCGAGCCGACCGGGTCCCGACCGCGCGTCCCTTCCTCCTGGATACACGAAAGGGCCGGGTGCACGGAGCCGAAGCCCCCGTGCACCCGGCCCTCGGCCGTGCGATGCGCCCTAGCGGGCGAAGTACCCGCGGTAGTACTCGTACACCCAGCCGGCGATGGCGACCAGGAAGAGTCCGACGGCGATGTAGGTGATCCAGAACCCCACGGCCAGGCCGAGGAATCCGAGGGCCGCGGAACCGCCCAGGATCAGCGGCCACCAGCTCCACGGGCTGAAGAAGCCCAGCTCGGGGTCCCCGTCATCGATGTCCGCATCGAGGCGATCCTCGGGGAGCTCGGCACCCTGCGCCTTGTGGACGCGGCCGACGTAGAACGCGATGAACGCGCCCAGCACGGCCGAAAGACCGATGCCGACGGTGCCGACCCACTCGACCTGGCCCGTGTCGAGCAGCGACCACACGATGTACGTGATGTCGGCGAGGAGGAAGAAGCCCGCGAGGAGCCAGAAGAGATTGACGTTGGCGCGCATGGCCCTACTTCACCGTGCCTTCGGACTTGTCGTACGTGGGGGCGTCCGGAGCATCCTTCGCCGGACCGATTCCGACGGGGATGCCGGCCTCGGGGTGGTTGAGGTCGAACGCCGGGGCCTCGCTTCGGATCCGCGGGATCGAGGTGAAGTTGTGGCGGGGCGGCGGGCACGAGGTGGCCCACTCGAGCGACCGGGAGAAGCCCCACGGGTCGTTCACCGTCACCTTGGGCGCCTTGCGGGCCGTGATGTACACGTTCAGGAAGAACGGGATCAGCGACACCGCGAGGATCATCGCTCCGACCGTCGACACCTGGTTCATCCAGGTGAAGCCGTCCTCGGGGAGGTAGCTGGCGTAGCGGCGCGGCATGCCGACGACGCCCAGCCAGTGCTGGATGAGGAAGGTGGTGTGGAAGCCGATGAACAGCAGCCAGAAGTGCCACTTGCCCAGCGTCTCGTTCAGCATCTTGCCGGTCCACTTGGGCCACCAGAAGTAGAAGCCCGAGAACATCGCGAAGACGACGGTTCCGAACACGACGTAGTGGAAGTGCGCCACCACGAAGTACGAGTCCGAGACGTGGAAGTCGAGCGGGGGCGACGCGAGGATGACGCCGGTGAGTCCACCGAAGGTGAAGGTGATCAGGAAGCCGATCGCCCAGATCATCGGGGTCTCGAAGGTCACCGATCCGCGCCACATGGTGCCGACCCAGTTGAAGATCTTCACGCCGGTCGGGACCGCGATGAGCATGGTCATCAGCGAGAAGAACGGCAGCAGGACCGATCCAGTGACGTACATGTGGTGCGCCCACACCGTCACGGAGAGGGCGGCGATCGCGATGGTCGCGTAGATCAGCGTCTTGTAGCCGAAGATCGGCTTTCGGCTGAAGACCGGGAACACCTCGGACACGATGCCGAAGAACGGCAGCGCGATGATGTACACCTCGGGGTGGCCGAAGAACCAAAACAGGTGCTGCCAGAGCAGGACGCCGCCGTTGGCCGCGTCGTAGATGTGGGCGTCGAACACCCGGTCGGCGCCGAGGGCGAACATCGCGGCGGCGAGCACCGGGAACGCGAGCAGCACGAGGATCGACGTCACCAGGATGTTCCAGGTGAAGATCGGCATCCGGAACATCGTCATGCCGGGGGCGCGCATCGTGATGATCGTCGTGATGAAGTTCACCGCGCCGAGGATCGTGCCGAAGCCCGAGAGCGCGAGGCCGAAGACCCAGAGATTGCCGCCGAGCCCTGGCGAGAACGTCGTGCTCGACAGTGGCGCGTACGCGAACCAACCGAACGACGCCGCACCCTGCGGGGTGACGAATCCGGCGACCGCGATGAGCGAGCCGAAGCTGTAGAGCCAGTACGCGAAGGCGTTGAGGCGGGGGAACGCGACGTCGGGGGCGCCGATCTGCAGCGGCATCAGGACGTTGGCGAAGCCGGCGAAGAGCGGCGTCGCGAACATCAGCAGCATGATCGTGCCGTGCATCGTGAACAGCTGGTTGTACTGCTCGCGCGTCTCGACCACGTTCAGGCCGGGCTCGAACAGCTGGGCGCGGATGACCAGGGCCATCACGCCGGCGATGCAGAAGTAGATGAACGACGTGATCAGGTACATGTACCCGATGACCTTGTGGTCGGTCGAAGTCATCCAGCGGACGAGGACGTTCGCCTTGCGCTGGACCGGCGGAATGCCGGCGGTGCGCGTCGGGCGGGGTGCCGTGGCGGTGCTCATGCTCCCTTACTCCTCGTTCTCACGGGCCGGCGCGCCGGTTCCGGGAAGGTTCGAATTGCGGTTGTACTCGGCGCCGAGCTGACCGGTCTGGCCCGCGTCGCGCAGCGACTGGATGTAGTCGTCGTACTCGCCCTGCGAGACGACTTTGACGTTGAAGAGCATCGCGGAGTGGTACTCGCCGCAGAGCTCGGCGCACTTGCCGGCGTAGGTCCCCTCCTTGAGCGGCGTGACGTACATGTAGTTCGTCTTGCCGGGGATCATGTCCTTCTTGTAGAGGAAGTCGACGACCCAGAAGGAGTGGATCACGTCGCGCGCGTCGAGCTGGATCTTGATCTTCTGTCCGACGGGCAGGTAGAGCGTGGGGATCTCGGACTCGACGAGCGAGCCGGCGGCGTCTCCGCCCTCCTGGTACTGGCCCTGGATACCGGCGGAGTAGACGTCCTCGTCGACGTAGTTGAAGTCCCACGCCCACTGCTTGCCGTACACCTGGATGGTCTCGTCCGGGTCGTCGTAGGGCTGCTCGATGGCGGCCTGGTCGCGCGCGGTGAAGGCGAAGAAGCCGATCACGAGGATCAGCGGCACGATCGTGTAGAAGATCTCGATCGGCATGTTGTAGCGCAGCTGGACCGGCAGGCCGGTCTGCCCCTTGCGACGGCGGTAAACGACCACCGCCCAGATGGTGAGACCCCACGTGACGACGCCGACGGCGAGCAGGACGATCCAGGAGGTGACCCAGAGTCCGATGACGCGGTCGACGTGGTTCGTCGTGCCGGGTTCGGTGGGGAGCCAGCCCTGGAGCTGCTCTTGCGTGCAGCCCGCGAGGACGAGGGCGAGGGCTCCTGCGACGGGGGCAGCGACCCATCTGCGGATTCGGCGATTGAAGCGCACCGGTGACCTTTCGGAAGACTGGGGACCAGTTCACACGAAACTGTATTAGACCGGCTCCAGCCTACCCTTCCGCTCCGGCGGCCCGGTGCACGACGACCCGCTCTTGACGTCCAGGCCGAGTGGTGCAGTCATGACGAACGGCGCCCGACGGGCCACCGGAGTGGACTGTCGGACGCCGTTCGGAGGCGCTGCGGCCCGGGCCGCGCGGCGTCAGTGGAAGCTGTCGCCGCAGGCGCAGCTGCCGCCCGCGTTGGGGTTGTCGATGGTGAAGCCCTGCTTCTGGATGGTGTCCTCGAAGTCGATCGAGGCGCCGTCGAGGTAGGGGACGCTCATCTTGTCGACGACGAGGCCGACGCCCTCGAACTCCACCGCGGCGTCGCCGTCGAGGGTGCGCTCGTCGAAGTAGAGCTGGTAGATGAGGCCGGAGCAGCCGCCGGGCTGCACGGCGACGCGCAGGCGCAGGTCGTCGCGGCCCTCCTGCTCGAGCAGGCTCTTGACCTTGGCGGCGGCGGTCGGGGTCATCGAGACGCCGTGGGCCGCGCTGGGCGGGGTGGCGAGGGGGGTCGCCGTCTGGTCGGTCAGTGTGTCTGACATGTCACTCCTCAGGGGACGGGCGGAACGGTCGTCGTGCCTTCCGGGATTCTACGGCTGCAACCCGGGTGGTCACCCGGGTATTCCACGACCGGTGGTCAGTCGCGGTGAGCGGCGGCGCGGAGCAGGAACAGCGCCTCGGTCTGCGCGGCGCGCTTGAAGACGCCCAGGTGCAGCGACTCGTTGGGGCTGTGCGCGCGCGAGTCGGGGTCCTCGACACCGGTGACGAGGATCTGCGCCTCGGGGAACTCGCGCACGAGGTCGGCGATGAACGGGATGCTCCCGCCGATCCCGGTCTCGAGGGGCTCGCGTCCCCAGGCGTCCGCCATCGCGCCCTTCACCAGGTCCACGGCCCAGCCGGTCGCGTCGACCAGGAAGGGGCTGCCGGTGTCGACGTCCTCGATCACGAGCTGAGCGCCGAACGGGGAGTTCGCCCGCAGGTGGCTCTCGATGGCGGCGAAGGCCTCCTCCGCGTCCTGGCCGGGGGCGATGCGGGCGCTGATCTTCACGCGCACGGACGGGACGAGGGTGTTGGAGGCGTCGACGACGCTGGGCGCGTCGATCCCGGTGACCGTGACGGCCGGCTTCGACCACAGGCGCGAGAGGATCGCACCGGTGCCGATTGGCGAGACCCCGTCGAGCAGCCCCGAGTCGCGGCGGAGGTCCTCCTCGGTCGTCTCGGGGACCGCTCCGTCGTGCTCGGTGAGGCCGGCGACGGCGACCGAGCCGTCCTCGTTCCAGAGCGTCGCGAGCAGGCGGACCGCCGCGAGCATCGCATCCGGGACCGCTCCGCCGAGCATGCCCGAGTGCGAGGCGTGCGCGAGGGTCCTGACGGTGAGGGTGAAGGTGACGTTGCCGCGCAGGCCCACCGTCAGCGCGGGGGTGTCGACGTCCCAGTTGTCGCTGTCGGCGACGATGATCGCATCCGCGCGGAGGGCGTCGTGGTGCTCGCGGAGGAAGGTGGGGAACGAGCGCGACCCGAACTCCTCCTCCCCCTCGATGAAGAGGACGAGCCCGAGGTCGTGGTCCTCGCCCGCGACCTCGCGGAGTGCGCGCACCGCGGCGAGGTGGGACACGACTCCGGCCTTGTCGTCGGCGGCACCGCGCCCGTACAGGCGGTCGCCGCGCACGGTCGGCTCGAACGGAGGCGTCTCCCACGCCGACTCGGCGCCCTGCGGCTGCACGTCGTGGTGGGCGTAGAGGAGGACGGTCGGCGCTCCGTTGCGGGCGGCGCGGGTGGCCAGGACGGCCGGCTGGCCGAGCACGTCCGTGCCGTCGATCGTGGCGCTGTGGATCGCGACCTCGTCGAAGACACCCGTCTCGCGTGCGAGCTCGGCGATGGCCTCGGCGCTGGCGGCCACGCGGGTGGCGTCGAAGCCGTCCCACGAGACGGACGGGATCCGCACGAGCTGCCCGAGCTGGGCGAGCGAGCGCGGCAGATCGTCGCGGACGGCGGCGAGGACGGCCTCCTCGTCGGAGGAGAGTGCGGGCGGAGTCGGAGCGTCGTGAGCCATGGAGGTAATCTTAAGAGACCCCCGATTCCAAGGACGTTCCCCGTGGCCAAGCACCCGATCGCAACCGACACGCCCGACGACGCCGGCTCCCCCGGCTCCGGGAAGGGCCGGCCGACGCCGACCCGGCGCGAGCAGGAGCTGGCCCGCAAGCGTCCGCTGGTCGTCACCGACCGCAAGCAGGCCGCCCGCGACGCCCGCGAGAAGGCCGCCGTGTCGCGCGAGCAGGCCCGCATCGGCCTGGCCGCCGGCGACCAGCGCTACCTGCCGCTGCGCGACAAGGGTCCCCAGCGCAGGTTCGTGCGCGACTGGGTCGACGCGCGCTTCAGCCTCGGCGAGTTCCTCATCCCGGTGATGGTCGTCGTCCTGCTGCTGAGCTTCTTCCCGCAGCCGGAGCTGCAGTACGCGACGCTGGTCATCCTCTGGGTGTTCTTCCTCCTCGCGGTGATCGACTGCATCCTCCTCGGCATGCGGATGCGCCGGAAGCTCGCCGAGCGCTACGGCGCCGACAAGGTCGAGAAGGGCATCCGCTGGTACGCCGCGATGCGCGCCCTCCAGCTGCGCGTCATGCGCCTGCCGAAGCCCCAGGTCAAGCGCCGCGCCTTCCCCGAGTAGTCGGACGGCGGACCACGAAGGGCCCCTGCGGTCGCGCCTCGCGCGGCTCCGGGGCCCTTCGTCGTGCACGGCGGGTCAGGAGGCGCGGGCCAGTCCCCGGTTGATGTCCCGAGCCCACAGGGGCCCGCGGTAGATGAAGGCGGTGTAGCCCTGGACGAGGGTGGCGCCCGCGTCGAGGCGCTCGCGCACGTCCTCGGCCGTCTCGACTCCTCCGACGGAGATCACGCAGAAGGCCGCGGGGACGACGCCGCGGATCACGCGGAGCACCTCGAGCGAGCGCGCGGCCAGCGGGGCACCGGAGAGGCCGCCGGCGCCGGCCGCCTCGACCACGGCGCGGTCGGTCGAGAGGCCCTCCCGGGAGAGCGTCGTGTTGGTCGCGATGATCCCGTCCAGACTCAGGCGGACGGCGAGCTCGGCGACCCGGCCGACCTCGTCGTCGGAGAGGTCGGGGGCGATCTTGACCAGCAGGGGCGTCGTGTCGGCGGCGTCCTTGACTGCCGCGAGGAGCGGCTCGAGGCGGTCGATCTCCTGCAGGCCGCGGAGCCCGGGGGTGTTCGGCGAGCTGACGTTCACGACGAGGTAGTCGGCGAGCGGCGCGAGAAGGCGCGTGCTGATCAGGTAGTCCTCGATCGCGTCGTCCACCTCGACCACCCGGCTCTTGCCGATGTTGACGCCGATCACGGGGCGGCGGCGCGCGCTGCGTAGCCGGATCAGCCGCAGCGCCGCGGCCTCGGCCCCGTGGTTGTTGAAGCCCATCCGGTTGACGACGGCGCGGTCCGCGATCAGCCGGAAGAGGCGCGGCCGGTCGTTGCCCGGCTGCGCCCGCGCGGTCAGGGTCCCGACCTCGACGTGTCCGAAGCCGAGCGCACCGAAGCCCAGGACCGCGGTGGCGTCCTTGTCGAAGCCGGCCGCGACGCCGAACGGGGTCTCGAAGCGGAGCCCGAGCGTCTCGACCGCGGGCGTTCCGCGCGGGACGGTGGTCCGGCGCAGGACCGGAGCGAGGGCTCCGAGGGCCCGGATCACCGGGAAGCTCAGGTGGTGCGCCCGCTCCGGGTCGAGGCGGCGCAGGACGGTGCGGAACAGGAGCGGGTACACCCGGGCCTCAGATCTCGTCGGCGCTGTGGGGCACGGAGGTGCGCTCGGCGCGGAGCAGGGTGATCGCAGACTCGAAGTCGTCCAGCGAGTCGAACGCCTGGTAGACGCTCGCGAAGCGGAGGTAGGCGACCTCGTCGAGCTCGCGCAGCGGCGGCAGGATGGCGAGGCCGATGTCGTTCGCGTCGATCTGCGACGCGCCCGTGGAGCGGATGCTCTCCTCCACCCGCTGCGCGAGGACGGCCAGATCGGTGTCGGTGACGGGTCGGCCCTGGCAGGCCTTCCTGACGCCGCTGACGATCTTCTCGCGGCTGAACGGTTCCACGACTCCGCTGCGCTTGATCACGACGAGGCTCGCGGTCTCGGTCGTCGAGAAGCGCCGGCCGCACGACGGGCACTGCCGGCGGCGGCGGATCGAGAGGCCGTCGTCGCTCGTGCGCGAGTCGATCACTCGGGAGTCGGGGTGCCGGCAGAAGGGGCAGAACATCGAGGGCCTCTCGGTCTCAGGCGAAGCGGGCGTCGACGGCGTCGCCGTGGGCGGGCAGCGCCTCGGCGTCGCTGAGAGCGCGGATGTGCGTGGCGACGCGCTCGAGCGCACCGCGGTCGTAGGAGATCAGCTGCTGCGGCCGGAGGAAGGTGTAGGCGCCGAGCCCGGAGGAGAAGCGCGCCTGCCCCAGCGTCGGGAGCACGTGGTTGGAGCCGGCGAGGTAGTCGCCCAGGCTCACCGGGGTGGTCGGGCCGAGGAAGATCGCGCCGGCGTCGTGGATCCGCTCGGCCGTCCCGACGGGGTCGGCCGTGTGCAGCTCGAGGTGCTCGGGGCCGTAGGCGTCGCTGAACGCGCAGGCGAGCTCGAGGTCGTCGACGATCACGAGCGCGGACTGCGGGCCGTCGAGTGCGATGGCCACGCGCTCCGCGTGGTGGGTGGCAGCGGCCTGGGCGGCGACCTCGCGCTCGACGGCGGCGGCGAGCTCGGCGCTGTCGGTGACCAGGACCGCGGAGGCGGCCTCGTCGTGCTCGGCCTGGCTGACCAGGTCGGCGGCGACAAGGCGCGGGTCGGCGGAGTCGTCGGCGATCACGAGGATCTCGGTCGGGCCCGCCTCGGAGTCGATGCCGACCTGGCCGAGCACTTGGCGCTTCGCGGTGGTGACCCAGACGTTGCCCGGCCCGGTGATGATGCTGACGGGATCCAGCCCGATCGAGTCGACGCCGTAGGCCAGTGCGGCGACGGCTCCGGCGCCCCCGACCGCGTAGACCTCGTCGATGCCGAGCAGAGCGGCCGCCGCGAGGATCGTGGGGTGGACGGAGCCGCCGAACGCCTTCTGCGGCGGCGAGACCAGGGCGATGGAGGCGACTCCGGCGGCCTGCGCGGGCACGGCGTTCATGACGACGCTCGACGGGTAGACCGCCTTGCCGCCGGGGACGTACAGCCCGGCGCGGGCGACGGGCTGCCAGCGCTGGGTGACCGTGGCGCCGTCGTCGAGCTCGGTGGTGCGGGGCGGGGGGATCTGTGCGGCGCTGGCGCGGCGGACGCGCGCGATCGCCTCCTCGAGTGCGCTGCGGATGGCCGGGTCGAGGCGGTCGAGCGCCTCGGCGATCTGCTCGGCGGGCACGCGGAGGTGCGGGGGGCGCACGCCGTCCAGCCGCTCCGCCTGGTCGAGGAGCGCTTCCGCGCCGCGTTCGCGGACGTCGGCGATCAGCTCGGCGACGACGGGCCCGACGGAGGCGGACGTGCCCGGATTGCGGGGCACGAGGGCGAGGAGCTCGGCGGAGGAGGGACGACGGCCGCGGAGGTCGAGAGTCTGGATCATGGCCGCCCCAGTCTACGCGCCGCCCTCCCCCGCGCCCTCGC
>NZ_PSVF01000033.1:0-30341 GCF_002931975.1 Rathayibacter sp. AY1F3
GAGACGGAGTCGTCGGCGGATTCGGGGTTGTCTTCGTCGGGTGTGGCTGAGCATCTGGTGAGTAGTGTCAGGTTTTTGAGGCTGGCGAGGGCGACGCCGGCCTCGCCTCCCTGACGCTCCTCGCCGGATGCTCGGCCTCGCCCGACGGAGACGGCGGCGGATCCGCCGGCGGCTCCGGCTCCGGCGCCGACATCGTGTCGCTCGTCGACGCCTCCGCGCAGACCCCCGCCGACGAGGTCGCCTCCTCGCTCGGCACCCCCACCGTGCCGGACGGCGCGAAGCTCTGCTACATCACCCGCACCCTCTCCAACGAGTTCTGGGGCTACGAGCGCGACGGCTTCGAGAACCGCGCGAAGGAGCTCGGCGTCGACTACCAGACCTTCGACGTCACCGACGAGTCCTCGATCACCGAGCAGCTCGACAAGGCCAAGAGCGCCATGAACCAGGGCTGCTCCGCCATCCTCGCCTCGCCGATCTCGGCCACGGGCCTCGACTCGATCTTCGAGTCGGCGCTCGCCGACGGCATCCCCGCGATCGTCCTCAACGACGCCAAGAGCGGCGTGGCCGGCACCGTCTACGTCGGACCCGACGCGACCACCATCGGCGCGACCGCCGCCGACTACATCGCCGACAAGCTGCCCGACGGCGGCAAGGTCGCGATGATCGAGGGCGACCCGGGCTCCTCCAACGCGATCAACCGCGGAGACGGCTTCACCGCCGCCCTCGCGAAGCACGAGAACCTCGAGCTCGTCGCCTCCCAGACCGCCTCATGGGACCAGACCAAGGCGCAGGAGATCGCGACCACGATGCTGACCGCGAACCCCGACATCGCGGCCTTCTACTCGCAGAACGACGGCATGGCGCTCGGTGTCCAGGCCGCCATCGACGCGAAGGGCCTCACCGGCAAGGTGATCCTGGTCGGCACCGACGGCATCCCGCAGGCCAAGAAGCAGATCCTGGCCGGCGACTACACCGCCACCGTCAGCGAGCTGCCCACCACCGAGGGCGCGACCGGCGTCGACGCCGCGCTGTACCTGCTCGCCGGGAAGAAGGTCCCCGCGTGGATCGACGTCCCCGCGTTCATCATCGACAGCACCAACGTCGCGCAGTACGAGACCGGGATGCCGTAACCCGTCACCTCCTCCCTCCCCACGACCTCCTCGACAAGGAAGTAGACGGAACATGGCCGAGCATCTGCTCGAGGTCCGCGGCATCGCGAAATCGTTCCCGGGCGTCCGCGCCCTGGACGGCGTGAGCTTCACGCTCGACCGCGGCGAGATCCGCACCCTCGCCGGCGAGAACGGCGCGGGCAAGAGCACCCTGCTGAACATCCTCGGTGGGGCGCTGCGTCCGGACCGCGGCTCGATCACCATCGACGGCGTCCGGCGGATGGAGTACACCTCCCGCCAGGCGCTCGCCGAGGGGGTCCGCATCGCGCACCAGGAGCCGGCCATCGTGCCCCAGCTCACGGTGATGCAGAACCTGCTCCTCGGGCGGACGCGCAAGCAGCGCGCGTCCGCCCAGGACGACATCGACCGGGCCCTCAAGGACGTCCACCTGATGGGCTTCCCGATGGAGGCGAGGACTCCGGTCGGCCGGCTCAGCCCGGCGCAGCGGCACGCGCTCACCATCGCCCGGGCGTTCGCATTCGGCGCGAAGATCGTCGCGCTCGACGAGCCGACGACGAGCATGCTCGAGCACAACGTCGAGGGGGTCCTCACCCGGGTCCGCGAGATCGCCCACGGGCGGGGCGTCGGCGTCATCTACGTCTCGCACAAGATGCCGGAGGTGATGAGCGTGTCGGACACGGTCGTCGTCCTCCGCGACGGCCGGCCCGCCTACGACGCTCCGATCGGCGAGACCTCGTCCGAGGACATCGTGCGGCGGATGGTCGGCCGGGAGCTGCTCTCGTTCGAGCGGCGCCACCCGGTCGCCCCGGACGCGGAGGTGCACTTCGAGGCCACGGGCGTCGTCCACCCGAGCGGAGTCGGACCGGAGTCGATCAGCGTCCGCCGCGGCGAGGTCGTCGGCATCGCCGGCCTCGTCGGCTCCGGCCGCACCGAGTTCCTCCGCGCGCTCATCCGCGCCGACGACGGCACCGAGGGGACCGTCCGCCTCGGCGGCCGTCCGCTGCGCATCCGCTCGCCGCGCGACAGCCGCGACGCCGGCATCGCGTTCATCCCCGAGGACCGCAAGCACCAGGGCCTCGTCCTCCAGACCCCGGCCTACGCGAACGTCGCCCTCACCTCCGACCGGCAGCTGAACGGCTTCGGCCCCTTCATCAGCACGAAGCGGCAGATCGAGACGGCGGAGGAGATGGGCCGGCGCATGTCGCTGCGTCCCGCCGACGTCCGCCTCAACGCCCGCCAGTTCTCGGGCGGCAACCAGCAGAAGATCGTGATCGCGAAGTGGATCTGGCTCGGGGCGAGCGTCTTCCTCTTCGACGAGCCGACCAAGGGCGTCGACGTCGGCGGCAAGGTCGAGATCTACGAGCTCATCGATCAGCTGGCCTCCGAGGGGCACGCCGTGATCGTCGTCTCGAGCGACCTGCCCGAGATCATCTCCATCAGCGACCGGGTCCTCGTGATGAGGTCCGGGCGCTTCGTCTCCGAGCACGTCGGCGACGACATCACCGAGCACAGCATCGTGGCCAACGCCATGGGCGTGGCGAAAGGAACCTCATGACCTCCCCCGAGACCGGGAGCGTCGCCACCCCGCGCCGGCGCTCCTTCAACCTGCAGGCCTTCGGCATCTACATCGCCGCCGTCGTCCTCTTCGTCATCCTGGGCGTGCTGAACCCCAACTTCCTCACCATCGGCAACCTCCGCGACGTCGCGGTGTCGGCCAGCGTGAACGCCATCATCGGCATCGGCCTGACCTTCGTCATCATCACCGGCGGCATCGACCTGGCGGTGGGCGCCATGGCCAGCTTCGTCGGGATCGTCAGCGCCTCGCTGATGGTCAACGGCGGCGTGCCCCCGCTGCTCGGTCTCGCGGCCGGCATCGTCCTCGGCCTGATCTGCGGAGGGATCAACGGCCTGCTGGTCACCAAGCTGAACCTGCCGCCCTTCATCGCCACGCTCGGCACGATGAGCGTGTTCCAGGGAGGCGCCTACGTCGCCACCAACGGCAAGCCGGTCTACGACGTGCCGAAGGAGTTCATCCTCCTGCTCAACAGCTACATCGGAGGCGTGCCCGTCGTGGTCGTCATCGTGGCGGTCGTCGGAGTCGCGGCCTGGCTGCTCCTGCGCAAGACCGTGTTCGGCCAGAACGTGATCGCGGTCGGCGGCAGCGAGGAGACCGCCTGGCTCTCGGGGGTCCGGGTCCACCGCGTCAAGATCGCCGTCTACTGCATCTCCGGCGGGCTCTCGGCCCTGGCCGGCCTGGTCATCGTCGCCCGCATCAACGCCGCGCAGCCGGACGCGGGCAGCCCCTACCAGCTCACCGCGATCGCCGCGGCGGTCATCGGGGGAGCGAACCTGATGGGCGGCGAGGGCCGCATCGCGGGCACCCTGGTCGGCGCGCTCATCCTGGGCGCGCTCACCAACGGCCTGGTGCTGCTGAACGTGCCGAGCTTCTACGAGCAGATCGTCACCGGCCTCGTCGTCCTGATCGCCGTCACGCTCGACCAGGGCAGCAAGGGCTGGCCGATGTTCTCCAGAGGCCGCAGGAAGAAGCAGGAGGACGTCGCCGCTCCTCCGACCGAGTCGACGCCGTCGGTGAACGCGTGACGGCGCTGACCGCCCTCGACGGCGCGCGGGTCCTCGTGACGGGCGGCTGGGGCCTCATCGGGCGGCCCACCGTCGCGGCGCTCCTGGCGGAGGGAGCGGTCGTCACCGTCCTCGACCGCAGCGACGCGGGGGCGGACCCGGCCGTCCGGACCGTCGTCGGCGACGTGACCGACGAGGCCGTCCTCGCCGAGGCGCTGGCCGGTCAGCACGCGGTCGTCCACCTCGGCGGCTACGCCGGACTCGGGATGGCCGGCGCGGTCGAGACCTACCGCGTGAACGCCGTGGGCACCTTCGCGGTGCTCGCGGCGTCCGCGGCGGCCGGAGTCGCCAAGGTCGTCTACGCCTCCAGCATCAACGCGAACGGCTACCCCCTCGGGGCCGAGCAGGCGCTCCCGCCCGTGTTCCCCTACTCCGAGGACGCGGCGCCCCGGATCTCGGACGAGTACTCGCTCTCGAAGCTCGCGAGCGAGGACGCGGCCCGGATGGCGCACGCCACCTGGGGCCTCGAGCTCACCGGCCTCCGCTTCCCGCTGGTGCGCGACATCACCCTCGACGGCGGGCGGCGGTTCGGCGAGCACCTGCGCACCGCGATCGCCGCCGACCCGCGCCGCCAGGCGGCGGAGGGCTTCAGCTACCTCGACGCGGCCGATGCCGCCCGCTCGGTGCTCGCGGCGCTGCTGCACGACACGCCTCCCGCGCCGGGGATCCTCGTCGCCGCTCCGCTCACCTACCTCCGCGGCGACACCGTGGCCGCCCTCGACGCGATCGCCCCCGGCGTGCCGCGTGGCGAGCTGCCGGGCCGCTCCGTCGGGCTCGACCTCACCCGCTCCCGCGAGCTGCTCGGCTTCGAGGCCGCGGTGCTGCTCGACGACGTGGCGCCGGACCAGCTCGCCGAGGTCGCCCCGTGACGCTCTCGCTGCTCGGCCTCGGACCCATGGGCGCCCCGATGGCGCGGAACCTCGTCGACGGCGGCGGCCTCGCGGTCTGGAACCGCACCCGCGCGAAGGCCGACCCCTTCGCCGCGCTCGGGGCCCGTGTGGCGGCGACTCCGCGCGAGGCGGCGGCCGACATCACGCTGACGGTGCTGCCGGACCTCGCGCAGGTCGAGTCGCTGCTGGACGGAGAGGACGGCCTGCTCGCCGGCTGGCGCGAGCAGGGCATCGCGGATCCGGTGCTCGTCGTGCACGGGACCGTCTCGCCCTCGGCGGTGGCCGCGCTCGCCGCCCGTCTCGCCGAGGAGCACGGCGTCCGCGTCGTCGACGCCCCGCTCAGCGGCGGCACGGTCGGCGCCCGGGACGCGACCCTCAGCATCATGGTGGGCGGAGAGACGGAGGCGGTCGCCCGCGTCCTCCCCGTGCTCGCGCGGCTCGGCCGCACGGTCCGCCACCTCGGCCCGAGCGGCGCCGGAGCGACCGCCAAGCTCTGCAACCAGATCGTGGTCGCCGGGACGGTCGCCGTCGTCTCCGAAGCCCTGCTGCTCGCCCGCACCGCCGGACTCGACCCGGAGGTGATGGTCGAGCTGCTGCAGGGCGGCCTCGCCCGCACGACCGTGCTCGAGCAGAAGAGCGCCAAGTGGCTGGAGGACGACTTCGCCGAGGGCGGCAGCGCGCGCAACCAGCTGAAGGACCTCCGCTACGTCCGCGAGGCTGCGGACGCCGAGGGCGTCGTCCTGCCCGCGATCACCGCAGTGACCGGCCTGTTCGAGAGGATGGTCGCCGACGGCGACGGCGATCTGGACCACACCGGCGTCGTCCGCACGATCGCGCGCCTCGGCGCTCCGACCCCGGGGAGGCACGCATGAGCGGATTCGTCGTCATCGACGCTCACCACCACCTGACGGATCTCCGCCGCTCCTACCCGTGGCTGGAGGGGCCGGCCGAGCCCTTCCGCTACCACGGCGACGACCGGCCGATCCGCCGCTCCTACAGCGTCGACGACTACCTCGCCGACGCCCGGGACGTGACCCTCGTCGCCTCCGTGCACGTCGAGAACGGCGCGGCCGACGCGGTCGCCGAGACGGCCTGGATCGACGCCCTCTCCCGCGAGCGCCCGGTGCCGACGGTGCACGTCGCGCACGTGTCGCTCCTGGACGCCGACGCGCCCCGGCAGCTGGAGGAGCACGCCGGGTACTCCGTGACGCGCGGCGTCCGCGACATCCTGAACTGGCACCCGGATCCGGTCTTCACACACCGCGATCGGCCGGGGATCTCGGCCGATCCGGTCTGGCGCGCGCACTTCGCGCGGCTCGAGCCGCTGGGCCTGTCGTTCGACCTGCAGGTGTTCCCCTCGCAGCTGCAGGAGGCGGCCGAGCTCGCCGGCGCCTTCCCCGGCACCGCGATCGTGCTCGACCACCTCGGCATGCCGATCGGCCGCGACTCCGACTCGGTGGACGAGTGGCGGAGGGGGCTGCGCGCCGTCGCGGAGCGCGAGAACACGGTAGTGAAGATCTCGGCGATGGGCACGAACGACCACTCCTGGACCCGCGCGTCGATCGCGCCGTTCGTTCACGAGACGCTCGAGGCGTTCGGGCCGGCGCGGACGATGCTCGGCAGCAATTTCCCGGTCGACAGCCTCTACTCGAGCTTCTCCGAGCTGTACACCGCGTTCGACGAGCTCACCGCGGCACTCTCGCCGGCGGAGCGGCGCGACGTCTTCGCGGCGACGGCCGACCGCTTCTACCGGATCGGAGCGCCGCTGCCCGCGGTCTGAGGAGGCAGCGGGCGCCGCGGCGCGTCCGGGCGCCGGAGCAGCCGCAGGCCGGTCGCGAGCTGCCAGGCCGTGACGGCGTAGACGGAGGCGCGCTCCCAGACGCCGTCGGGCAGCAGATCGACGCCGGGCACGCGGGTGTCGACCTGCAGCATCAGCAGCGCGAGCAGGCCGACCGCGCCGAGCACGATCCCGACCGTCCCGAGCGCCCACGGGGCGCGGCCGCGCCGGGCCGCGGCACCGGCGACGATCGAGGCCGCGTTGCCGCCGACGATCGCCATCGCGGCGCCGACCACGTGCAGGCCGCCGATCCCGTTCTGCGCACTGGCGCTGCTCCCGTGCACGAGGCCCACCACGGCGATGCCCACGGCGTAGACCACGGCGAGGGAGAGGAACAGCCCCCGCGATCCGCCCCGCGCCGCCCGCACGGTCGTGACGGCGGCGGCGAGGTAGAGCGCCCCCTGCAGGAGGAATCCGGCGTTCATCACCGCGTGCAGCGGCGAGTCGATCGCGCGCCCCTGGAACACGCCCACCTCGGGCACGCCGAGATCGCTGATGTAGTTCCGTGCGTAGCTGTAACCCGGGAACGCGGACGCGGCGACCGCCTCCGCTCCCACATAGGCGAGTGCGCTCACCACCCACAGCACTCCGGCCCCACGAGTTCCCATGCGCCCATCATCCCCGGGCCCGGCCGCGCCGGTCGTCGGCGCCGGACGGCTCCCCGCCGCTCCGGTCACAGGCTGAACCCGCCGTCGGTCGTGAGCACCTGCCCGACGACCCAGCTGCCCGCCGACGTGGCCAGCCACGCGATCAGCTCCGCGGGGTCCGCCGGCGTGCCGACCCGGCCGAAGGGCGTGCTCGCGACGTACTCCTCGAGGTCCTCGAGCGACCGGTCGGTGGTCTCCGGGTCCAGGTATCCCGTGTTCACCGGACCGGGATCGATCGTGTTGAGCACGATCCCGAGCTCCAGCAGCTCGGCGGCGACCGTGGCGGTGACGCCGGCGAGTGCGGCCTTGCTCGCGGCGTAGGCGACCTCTCCGCGCATCGCGCCGTGGATCTGGCCGGACGTCATCCAGAACACGTGCCCCTGCGCCCGGGCGTAGGGCCCGGCCCCGACGATCCGGTCGCCGGGCCGGCGGGGTCCGTCCGTGCGCGGTGCCCGGAGCCGCGCGAACTCCGCGGTGAGCAGGAGGGTGGAGCGGGTGTTGACGTCCCAGAACGCGGTGAGCCGCTCGGGCGTCATGTCGAGGATGCTGCCGTCGTCACCGCTCTTCGCGTGGTTGCAGACGAGGACGTCCAGGCTCCCGGTGAGGTCGGCTGCGGTGGCGATCAGACCGGGGATCGTGGAGGGATCGGCCAGGTCCGCGGCGACGTCGGCGAACCGCGCGCCCTCCGCGAGGTGCGCGCGGAGCTCGGACCGGACCGCATCGAGGTCGTCGCCTCCCCAGGGGAGGTCGAGATCGTGAGGGCGGTGGTGGTGGACGACGAGGTGCGCGCCGAGGGAGGCGAGCCTCGCGGCGACGGCGAATCCGATGCCGCGCCGCCGCGAGACACCGGTGACGAGAGCGGTCCTGCCCTGCAGGGGGAGGAGTGCGGACACGGGGAGCCTTTCGATCGCGCCCGAGCGGGCCGGAGGGTGCGGGCCGGAGGGAGCGGGCCGGAGCGACGGGGATCGGGAAGGCCTCAGCCGCACTGCACGATCCCCACCGTATCGAGCCGCCGGTGGCTTCCGTCCGGCGATGAGGTGCCGATCAGACCTGCTGGAAGACCCGCAGGCCCCGTCCCCGGGAGAAGCCGAGGCGCGAGTAGCTGTCCGCCAGCCGCTCGTCGGCGGCGACCGCCACGACGACTCCTCCCGCGGGGACCGTGGCCAGCAGCTCCCTCGTCGCGAGCAGCGCCGACAGGCGGGTCCCGGGTCGCTGCGAGAGCGCCATCACCGTCCACCGCCGCCCGGGAGGCGTCTCCGCGCCGACGGCCGCGGTGAGGGGGGTCCCGACCAGCAGGGCCCCCGCCCCCACGGCTCCGCCGAGGAGCGCCGCGAGGACCAGGACCGCGCCGAGCAGCCCCGAGAGCGCGACCCACACGGCCGCCACCACGGCCAGCAGGACGACCGGGACGGTGACGGCGATGCTCACCAGGGCGTCGGCGACCGGCCGGTAGCGCCCGAACACGACCAGTCCGTTCCGGTCGGCCGTCTCGTGGGCGGCGCGGCGGATCACGGAGGGCGTGAGCGAGAGCAGCGCCGTCGGGAAGGCCAGGACGGCGAGGACGCGGTGCCGCGTGAAGGCGCGCACCATCAGCCACGACACGGCAGGCAGACGTCCCCATCCGACCGGTGCCGACGCCGCTGCCATCGATCCAGTCTGCGCGATCGGGGAGGCGCGCGGCCACCCGGTACGAGGACGCCGCTCCGGCTCCGCTGCGCGAGGGAGGCCGGCGCGGACTACTCCTCGTCCGCCCGGTAGACCTTCCGGAACGCGTCCTTGCGGGCGATCCTCCCGCCGCGGAACTCGTAGATGTCGCAGCCCCGCGTGACCTGGGGTCCGCCGTCGGGGCCGGTCCCGGCGAAGGACCAGGTGGCCGCGCCGCGCGTCCCGGAGATGAGGGGAGCCCCCTCCTCGTGCCGCTCCTGTCCGGTGTCGAAGGCGAGCATGAGCGCGAATCCCTCGCGGACCTGCTCCTTCCCCGTCCAGGTGCGGCCGGGCTCGGGGCCGACGGACGCGCCGTAGACGCAGTCGTCGGTCATGTGGCTCATCAGCGCTTCGAGGTCGTGGCGGGTCCAGGCGTCGCTGAACGCGGCCAGCACCTCGGGCGTCATCTCGCTCGTGCTGGTCTCGGTCGAAGAGGAGTCGTCCATGAGCGGGCCTCGGTCCTTCTGATCGGTGGACCGTCGTCGGTCGCTCTGCGACCGTGGCAGGTGAGCGGCCGCAGTGGCAACGCCCTCTAGCGGTCATGTCCGGAAGCGGACGGCCGGCGGATCAGCGGTCCGTCGACCCGCCGACCAGCGGGTGAGCGCGACGGCGGGGGGCGGTGCACTGCGGGCGGCGGGAGCGGCCGCCGAGGCGACCCGCTCCACCGGGCACTGCCGCGTCCCGATGCTGAGCCCCTTCGTGAAGGCCGTGCCGAAGTCGGACGCGGGCCGGCCCTCCTCCGCCTCCTCGGTCGCGGCACCCGGGGTCGCCCGCGGCGGCCGGATGCTAGGCGCTCGCCGCCTCCTCCGCCACCTCCTCCCCGCCGACCGGCGCCGGCGCGCAGGATGAGGAGCACCGGTCGCGGCGGGCACCGACTCCGCACCCGACCGGCACCGAGACCGCCACGAGCCCGCGCCGGCGGGAGGACAGCGAGAGCACCATGGGATTCTGGGGACCGACCGACGAGACCCGCGGCACGCGCCCGGTCGACGAGCCGCTCGGCGAGCTGGAGCTCGTGCACGCCTTCACCAGCGGGCCGATGCCCACCGGCGTCAGCGTCTCGCACACCGGGCGGATCTTCGTGAACTTCCCGAAGTGGGGCGACGAGGTCCCGGCCACGGTCGTGGAGCTGGTCGACGGAGCGGCGGTGCCCTACCCGGACGAGGCCTGGAACACGCCGTCGGGAGTCGACGACGCCGGCGCCCTCGTCTCGGTGCAGAGCATCGTCGTCGATCCGGCCGACCGGCTCTGGATGCTCGACACCGGCAGCCCGATGTTCGAGCCGACGAAGAAGGGCGGCCCCAAACTCGTCCGCGTCGACCTGGCGACCGACACCGTCGAGCAGGTGATCGTCCTCGAGCCGGACGTCGCCCTGCCGACCACCTACCTCAACGACGTGCGCTTCGATCTGCGGCGCGGCATCGCCTACATCACCGACTCGGCCGACTCCGGCCCGAACGGGATCATCGTCGTCGACCTCGAGGCGGGGACCGCCTGGCGCCGCCTGCACGACCACCCGAGCACGAAGGCGCTCACTCCTCCGGAGCTCGTGCCGATGGCCGAGGGCCGCGTGCTGATGAAGCGCCCGGCCGACGGCGACGCGCAGCCGGTGACGATGGGCGCTGACGGCATCGCGATCTCGGCCGACGGCGAGCGCCTCTGGTACTGCCCGCTCGCCTCCCGCCGCTGGTTCAGCGTGGCGACGGCGGCACTGGTCGACCGGTCGGTGCCGGACGAGGACGTGGCGGCGACCGTCGTCGACGAGGGCGACAAGGGCGGGGGAGCGGACGGCCTCGAGACGGATGCGCTGGGCCGCTTCTACGCCACGAGCTACGAGAACAACGCGATCGTCCGCCGTCGCACCGACGGCACGATGGAGACGATCGTGCACGACGAGCGGCTGCTCTGGCCGGACACGATGTCGATCGCGACGGACGAGCACCTGTACGTCACTGCGAACCAGCTGCACCGCCAGGCCGACTACCAGGGCGGCACGGATCTGCGGACGTACCCGTACTCGCTGTTCCGGGTGCGGATCGGCGCGGGGCCGGTTCTCCTGCGCTGAAGGCCCCCGCCTGGTCGCCTGCGCCGAGATCCGCAGCGCGGATCAGCGCCAGTGGGCGAGCTCCGTGCGGAGGGTCGCGCGGGCGCGGGCGAGCAGCCCGCGGACGGTCGAGGTCGAGAGGCCCAGCTCGTGCGCGATCGCGTCGTAGCTGCACTGCTCCAGCTGGCGCAGCTCCCAGCAGCGGCGCTGGGCCGGGGGCATCGCGGCGAGCACCCGGTTGGCGTCGGCGGCGAGGGACCCGCAGTGCGCGGCGTGCTCCGGGTCGTCGGCGGCGGAGGCGGGGAACTCGTCGTCCAGCTCGGCTCGCAGCCGCGAGACGCTGGAGCGGAGCCGGTCGACGCTGCGGCGGCGGGCGGTCGTGACGAGCCAGCCGGCGATGGTCTCGCCGTCGATCACGCTGTCCACGTGGGTCCACGCCGCGAGGAACGTCTCCTGCACCACGTCGTCGACGTCGGCGCTGCTGCGGAGGGTGCGGGCGGCCGTCGCGCGGAGCAGCCCGGTGTAGCGGCGGACGATGGTGGCGAACGCGCGGTCGTCGCCCTCCGCGGCGCGGATGACGAGCATCCGGTCCGAGTCGGGCTCGAGCAGTGCGAGCGGCGGCGCGGCGAGGGTCGAGGGGCGGGCCCTCGTGAGGCGTGCGGGGGTGGTGGCGGTGAGCATGCGGACTCCGGTCGACTTGATGTGTACGCATGATTCGGAGGCGCGCTCCCGCCCGGTTTCCCGGGGCGGGACCCCAGTGGGAGGGGCAGGTCTGTCCGGTTTCCGGGGACGTCAGCGCCGCCGCGACCACCAGCGGCGGGACCGCTCCGGCTCGGCGGCCGCCCGGGCCTCGGCCTCGGCAGCGCGATCGGCGCGCCGCTGCGACCAGGCGGCGACCTCCTCGTCGACGTCCCGGAGCGGGGTGACGACGGGCGGCCCACCCAGCAGCTGGCGGCGCGCCTCGATCACCCGCGTGTTGAAGTCGGCGAGCTCGGCGCGCACCTCCTCCTCGCGGTGCAAGCGGTCGAGGCGCTCGTCGAGCGCGCGGTCCTCGGCGCGGAGGAGGAAGGCGGCCGGGCCGATACCGGTGAGGTTCTCGCGCTCGATCTTGCGGCGGATCCACCAGTCCGGGTCGTGGGCCGCGCCCAGGTCCGGAAGCGGCTTCCCCGATCCCGGCAGGTCGTCGAAGTCGCCGCGGCGGATCGCGAGCTGGATCGCCGTCTCGACGAACGCGGCCCGCTCGAGCGGATCCTCCGGCAGGGCGGGCTGCTCCGCCTCCTCCTCGCCCGCGGCGCCGGCCCGGTACCGGGCGGCGCGCTCCTTCGCATCCGACATCCCTCCACGCTAGATCGGGCTCCTCGCCCCGGGCAACCACCCCTCCCGCCGTCTCCGTGGTCGGCGGGGCGCCGCGGGTCGACATCGCCGGACCGGCGTGCATAGTATCGATACTCGATAACATCGACGATCGATAAGGAGCACGCCATGACGAGTGTCATCCCCAGCGGACCGGTCCGGGAGCGTCCGCGCGTGTTCCGGGTGGCGAGAGCGGTCCTGCTCATCGTCGCGGTCTTCTCCGTGCTCACCGCGCTCCTGCAGACCTGGACCGTCACCACCGGGCGCACCCTGCTGGTCTTCGGGGGAGCGGACGGCCGCCTCCCGCTCCGGAGCCTCCCGCAGCTGCTGCAGGCCGAGCCGCGCGAGGGCACCGCGCCCACGCTCGCCGACGCAGCCCTCTCCCTCCGCCTGCTCGGTGCGCTGCCGAGCCTCCTCCAGGCGGTCACGATCGTCCTCGCCACGGTCTTCCTCCTGCGGGTCCTCCGCGGCATCGCGGCCGGACGCCCGTTCGACCCCTTCGTCCTCGCGAACTGGCGCCGTCTGAGCCTCGCCCTGCTGATCGGAGGAGTGGCGCAGGGCCTCGCCGACACCGCGGCGGGCCTGTACCTCAGCTCCGGCATCGGCCTGCTGTTCGCCGCCGGCCGGGTGACCGACGAGCAGCGCGACGCCTTCCTCGGCGGCGACTACCAGGCCATCGGGACGAACCTGCCGCAGTGGCCCGTCCCCGTCCTGCTCGCCGGAGTGGTGGCCCTCGCCCTGACGGCGGCGTTCCGCGCCGGCGCGAAGCTCGAACGGGACGTCGACGGCGTTGTCTGAGCCCGCCGACGACGAGAGGCACCGGATCGACTGCCACCTCGGAGCAGTGCTGGCCGAGCGCGGCGTGACCCTCACCGCCCTCTCGGCCCGCACCGGCATCACGATGGCGAACCTCTCCATCCTCAAGAACAACCGCGCCCGCGCGATCCGCTTCACGACGCTGACGCTCATCTGCGACGCGCTCGACTGCACGCCGCAGGAGCTGTTCTCGATCCGGGCCGTCGACGGGCGGGCGTAGCGGCGGGCGGATCGGCCAGGGGATCTCTGCGGCGCCGATGGTGTGGACGCCGTCCGATCCAACCGTCGATCGAGCAGGCCTCAGTCGCGCTCCACGTCCGCCCCTCCTGGGATCGGCCGGAGCTCCCCGGAGCTCGCTCTCGTCCCGACCCATGGATGAGCCTCACCAGCGCGGTCGGCGGCCTCGGCCATCGACCGTCCACAGGGGAGCGAGGTCGTCAGCGGGACCGTCGAATGCGCCTCCGGTGGATGCCGGCGGCTGCTCGCGGTCGTCCCTCCCGACGCGAATCACTCCCGAGCAGTTGTCGAGCGAGCTCGAAAGGACCCCGCAGACACGCATCGCGGGAACCCTCCGGGACCCTCGCTCCATCTCGGTGACTTCCACCGACGACGAACACGTCGATCGACCCGGGGTTCCCGAACGGGGGACGGACCGTGATGCACGTCTGGTCGTGCTGAGCGGCGGTCAGCGGTCGAGGACTTGACGAATGACGAGGACTCGGTTCTCCGTCGACTCCCGCCCGACCGGGTCGAACCCGCTCGCCGTCGTCACTGAGACACTGCTCGAGCTGGTCGGCGTGCTCGTGCGCGCCGCGCTGCGGCCGCTTCCCGCCGCTCAGCCCAGCGGGTAGCCCGGCAGCCCGTCGATGCTGACCGCGTTCCGCGTGGCGCGGTACTCGGCCATGCCGTCGGGGCCCTTCTTCTCGGCCTGGAGGAGGAGCAGGTCGCGCTCGCCGACCGGCTCCATCACCGGCACGCCCCAGCCGCACGCGTCGCTGATGCGGGTGAGCTCGACGGTGACGACCGCGCGAGTGCTCGGGTGCTCGGGGTGCTGCTCCGCGACCTCGGTGAACGCCTCCGAACCGGGCAGGTGCACGGAGCCGGTGCCGTGCAGGCGGACGATGCGCGGACGCGATCCGAACGACGCGAACATCAAGCACACGCGCCCGTTCTCGCGCAGGTGCGCGATCGTCTCGACTCCGCTGCCCGTGTAGTCGACCCAGCCGACCCGCCGCGGGCCGAGGATCGAGAACGAGTCGTGGCCGCGCGGCGACATGTTGACGTGCCCGTCGGCGGCGAGGGGCGCGGTGGCGACGAACCACATCGGCTGCTCGTGGATCCAGGAGGAGAGGCTCTCGTCGACCTCGTCGTAGACGTGCGCCACGGGGTCAGGCCCCGGCCGCGCGGCGGACCAGCTCGGTGACGGCGGCGCGCGTCTCGGCGTCGGCGGAGACGAGCGCGTAGGCGGTCGGCCAGATCGTGCCGTCGTCGAGCTGGGCGCCGTCCTGGAAGCCGAGGGTCGAGTAGCGCGTGCCGAACTTCGCGCCGGGCTGGAAGAAGACGATCGCCTTGCCGTCGGAGCGCGCGTAGGCGGGGAAGCCGTACCAGGTCTTCGGGAGGAGATCGGGGGCGGTCTCGCCGACGACCTCGTGGAGCATCTGAGCGATCGGCCGCTCCTCGTCGGTCATCGCGGCGATCGCGGCCTCCGCGTCCCTGCGGTCGGCGTCGGCCTTGTCGGCGCTCTTCTGCCGCTTCGCCTCCGCCCGCAGCTCGGCCGCGCGCTGCTTCATCGCCGCGCGCTCGTCCTTCGAGAAACCGTCTTCGGAGGCCATGTCCGCCCGTCCCGTCCGTCTGCGGCTCCCGGTCCGGGAGCGTCCCCGCACATCGTGGCAGCGCCGCACTCGCCGCACAACGGCGGGAGCGAGCGCGAACGCGCGCCCCGGAAGCCCAGCCTCCGCGGTTAGCGTGGGCGGATGCGCCTCCTCCTGATCCGCCACGGCCAGACCCCCTCCAACGTCGCCGGGCTCCTCGACACCCGCATCCCCGGACCCGGGCTCACCGACCTCGGCCGCACCCAGGCCGCGGCGCTGCCCGGTCAGCTCGCCGGCGAGGGGATCGGCGCGCTGCTCGTCTCGACGATGGTCCGCACCCACGAGACGGCCGCCCCTCTCGCCGCGGCGCTCGGGCTCGAGCCGATCGAGCGCGACGGCATCCGCGAGGTCGCGGCCGCGGGGCTCGAGATGCGCGGCGACGACGCGGCGGTCGAGGAGTACATGGGCACGGTCTTCCGCTGGGCCGGCGGCGAGACGTCGATCCGGCTGGCGGGCGGCGAGACGGGCGACGAGTTCGCGGCGCGCTACGACGCGGTGGTGGCGGAGGCGGAGGCGCTCGGGCACGAGGTCGTCGCGCTGGTCAGCCACGGCGCGGCCATCCGCTGCTGGGCGGGTCTGCGCTCCCTCGACCTCGATGCGCGCTTCATCGCCGACCACCTGCTCGACAACACCGGCGTCGTCGTCCTCGAGGGCTCGGGCGACGCGTGGACCCTCGTGTCCTGGCAGGGCGAGCCCGTCAGCGGAGTCGGCGCGGCGGCCCCCTCGGGCCCGGCGGGCGAGACCACCGTCTGAGCGACAGGGCCTCCTCGCCGGTCGAGCAGCGGCGGATGGAGACCGGCCGGAACGAGCGCCGCCGGCCGCGCCATCACGGTAACGATCGCGCAACACTCCGGAAATCAGCTCCGACCAGCACATTCACTCGCGCCGATCGGTTCACCACCACCCCTGGACCCGCCCCCGCAATTGTCCGACGTTTGCCCCTCGGCGGCTCCGCGGCTACCGTGGTCGGCGGTCCTCACGGGCCCCGATGAACCGGTCCGCGCTCGCACGGCGTCCCCCAGGACGCGCCGCGATCGTACGGTCAACGGGAGTGGAGGCGGCCCCGAGGCCGCCTCGGACGCTCTCGCCTCCACCCCCTGCCGCGCTGAGCGGCGGGACGCACGCGGAGGCTCGACGCACGGCTGTCCCACGCTCCCGACCCGGCACCACGAGATGAGCGCAGGGCGTCGTCCCTGCGCGCCGACGGAGTGTACGTGCACCAGAACCAGCAGACCATCAGCGAGCCCCGGAGCGAGGCGGGCGCCGATCCCGCGACCCCCGCTCTCGAGGCCCGCCACCTCTTCAAGGTGTTCGGCCGGAAGCCCGACGAGGTCGTCCGCCGACTGGGCGAGGGCGCCGACCGCGGCGAGCTCGCCGGACTCGGCACGGCCGCGGTGATCGACGCGTCCTTCACCGTGCGCCGCGGCGAGATCTTCGTCGTGATGGGCCTCTCCGGCTCCGGGAAGTCCACCCTCATCCGCATGCTGAACGGGCTCCAGGAGCCCTCCGCGGGCGAGGTCCTGATCGAGGGCTCCACCATCACCGGCGTCTCCGAGGCGGAGCTGCGCCGCGTGCGCCGCTCGTCGGTGTCGATGGTGTTCCAGCACTTCGCGCTCCTCCCGCACCGCACCGTGCTCGACAACGTCGCGTACCCGCTCGAGATCCAGGGCGTCCCCGCGGCCGAGCGCCGCGAGCGGGCCCTGCTCGCGGTCGAGCGCGCCGGTCTCGCCGGCTGGCACGAGAAGATGCCCGACGAGCTCTCCGGCGGCATGCGCCAGCGCGTCGGCCTCGCCCGGGCGCTCGCCGCCGACACCGACATCGTGCTGATGGACGAGGCGTTCTCGGCACTCGACCCGCTGATCCGCCGCGAGATGCAGGAGCAGCTGATCGAGCTGCAGCACGAGCTCGGCAAGACCATCGTCTTCATCACGCACGACCTCAACGAGGCCATGTTCCTCGGCGACCGCATCGCGGTGATGCGCGACGGCCGCATCGTCCAGATCGGCACCCCGGAGGAGATCCTCACCGACCCGGCGAACGACTACGTCGCCCAGTTCGTGCAGGACGTCGACCGCGCCCGCGTGCTCACCGCCTCCGCCGTGATGGAGCCCGCCCGCTCCGTGGTCACCCTCGCGGCCGGTCCCCGCGCCGCGCTGAGGAGCATGCGCGACCTGCAGACCTCGGCCGCGTTCGTGGTCGGCGGCGGACGCCGCCTGCTGGGCACGGTCCGCGACCGCGACGTGATCGAGCAGGTGCGCCGGAGCACCGGCGACCTCTCGGCGGTCCTCACCTCCGACGTCGTCACCGTCGGTCCGGACACCGCCCTCAGCGAGGTCATCGAGCCCGCCGTCGAGTCGGCGCTGCCGGTCGCCGTGGTCGACGCCGACGGGCGTCTGCTCGGAGCGATCCCGCGGGTGACCCTGCTCGCGGCGCTCGGCAACGTGCCCGCCCGCACCGGCGAGCACCCGGTGATCGAGCCGCCCGCCACCGTCTCGACCGAGGTCGTCACCGCGACCCTGCACGCGACCGGAGGCCCCGTCGACGACGCCGTCCTCGCGGCGGACGGAGGTGCACGATGACCGATCTCGGATTCCGCCTCCCGCTCGGCGCCCTCGCCGAGGGTGCCGTCGACGTCCTCACGCAGACCTTCCAGCCGGTCTTCGACCTGCTGCGCACCGTCTTCGGCGCCCTCTACTCCGGCGTCGACCTCGTCCTCGCCACGCCGCCCTTCTGGGTGATCGTCGCCTTCCTCGCCGTACTGGCCTACGCCGTCCGCGGCTGGGTCTTCGCGGCCGGCACCGCCGTGGGGCTCCTGCTGATCGTGGGGGTCGACCAGTGGGAGAACGCGATGGACTCCCTCGCGCTGGTGCTCGTCGCCTCCGTGATCGCCATCGCGCTGAGCGTGCCGCTGGGCGTGCTCGCCGCGCGCAACCGCACGGCCTCCGCGGTCATCCGGCCCGTGCTCGACCTGATGCAGACGATGCCGGCCTTCGTCTACCTGATCCCCGCGCTGATCCTGTTCCGGGTCGGAGTGGTGCCGGGCATCGTCGCGACCATCGTGTTCGCGATGGCGCCGGGCGTCCGGCTCACCGAGCTGGGCATCCGCGGCGTCGACCCGGAGCTCGTCGAGGCGGGGGAGTCGTTCGGCTCCTCGAAGTGGCGGATCCTCCGCCAGATCCAGCTGCCGCTGGCGCTGCCCTCGATCCTGGCGGGCCTCAACCAGGTCATCATGCTCTCGCTCTCGATGGTCGTCATCGCGGGCATGGTCGGCGCCGGAGGGCTGGGCGGCGATGTCGTCGCGAGCCTCAACCGGATCGATGTCGCGCTCGGCTTCGAGGCGGGCATCTCCGTCGTGATCCTCGCGGTCGTCCTCGACCGGATGACCGGCGCGCTGGGCTCGCCCTCGCCGGCGAGGGTCGCCCGGGCGAAGAACCGCCGCGCCGTCGTGGCGACCCGCTCGGCCGTCGGCGTCGTCTCGATCGGCCTGGTCGCGTCCCTCGGGGCCGCGACCCTCGCCGCTCCCGCCACCGGCTCCTCCGTCGACAACGGCGACCGCACCGACCTGACCGTCGCCGTGTTCCAGGGCTGGGACGAGGGGATCGCCGTCTCCGCTCTGTGGGAGGCGGTGCTCGAGGAGCAGGGCTACGACGTGACCCTGCAGAACGCCGACGTCGCCCCCGGCTTCCAGGGCCTCTCGACGGGCGACTACGACCTCGCCCTCGACACCTGGCTGCCGCTCACCCACGCCCGGTACGTCGAGCAGTACGGCGACTCGATCGTCGACCTGGGCGCGTGGAACGACGAGGCGAAGCTGACCATCGCGGTCAACGAGGACGCTCCGATCGACTCCCTCGAGGAGCTCGCCGCCGACCCGGGCGTCGTCGGCAACCGCCTGATCGGCATCGAGCCCGGCTCCGGTCTCAACAAGACGACGACCGAGGACGTCATCCCCGGCTACGGCCTGGAGGGGATGGACTACCTCACCTCGTCGACGCCGGCCATGCTCCAGGAGCTCTCGAGCGCGACCGCCGCGGGCGAGAACATCGCCGTCACGCTCTGGCGCCCGCACTGGGCCTACGACGCCTTCCCGGTCAAGGACCTCGAGGACCCGAAGGGCCTGCTCGGGCAGGCGGAGGGGATCCACTCCTTCGGCTCGGCCGCGTTCGACGCGGACTACCCGACGATGAGCCGCTGGATCCGCGACTTCCGGATGGACTCGAAGACGCTCTACTCGCTCGAGAACGCGCTGTTCAACGACGGGGCCGACGACCGCTCCGCCGCCCTCGCCGCGTGGATGGACGAGAACCGGGAGTACGTCGACACGCTGATCACCTGATCCGCCGCCACGACGGAGGCCGAGAGGCCGGGCGGCCCCGGACCAGGGCTGTCCCGGCCTCTCGGCCTTCGTCGCGCAAGGATCAGGCGGCGCTGATCCGGCGTCCCGCGGTGGCGCGGACGAGGAGGGTGACCACGAGCACCACGGCGGCGGCGACCAGCGCGGCGATCCCGGCGGGGACCGAGACGAGCTCGCCGGCGAAGCGGCCGACGGCGACCCAGGAGAGTCCCCAGACGAGCGAGAGCATCGGGGCGATGCGGCCGCGGCCGGTGACGGCGATCAGGAGTCCGACGAGCGCGGCGACGGCGAGGACGACGACCGCCCAGACCGCGGCGCCCGGACCATCTGCGCTGCCGACTCCCGCGCCGACGAGCCCGGCGGTGACGTTCGCGGCCGTGGCCACGCACACCCAGCCGAGGTAGAGCCCGAAGGTGCCGTCCGTCACGATCGCGTCGACCACTCCGGCCGACCGGGTGGTCCGCAGGATCACGAAGATGCGCGCGAGCACGGCGAGCAGCAGGGCGATCACGACGACGCTGAGCGTCAGGAAGCCGGCCTGGACGACCAGGATCCACGCGGCGTTCAGGAGGAGGCTCGCGGCGGCCCAGTAGCCCAGCCGGCGGTGGCGGGTGCGGGCTGTCTGCGAGGGCAGGAACTGCCAGATCGCGTAGGCGATGAGGCCGGTGTAGATGACGCTCCAGATCGCGAAGGCGGGGCCGTCGGGAGCGATGGGGGTCGAGGACGCGGTCAGGGCGCCGCCGGCCGCGTTCTGGATCTGCGTGCCGCCCGCGGCGCCCGAGCCGATGAAGGAGCCGATGAGGGCGAGCACCGCGCTCACGGCGACGACGACCTGGCGGATCCGGTCGGCGCGGTCGGGGGTTCGTGTGGCGGTCATGTCGCTCCTCCATTAGTCAGCTGGCTGAGTAATGAGAGTAGCGCGATTCCGCTCCCCGTCCACTGGGGCTTGCGGCGAGGCCCCGACCCTGGAGAGGGCCGGGGCCGGATTCTCAGGCGCGGGCGGCCGCGTACTGCTCGCGGATCACGGGGCGGTGGTCCGGCGCGGGCTCGGCCACCGAGGTGACGGTCCACGTCGGACGCGATCCTGTCAGCGCCCAGGCGGCCTGCACGGCGGCACCGTCGGCCACGTACTCGCCGGGCGTCGGCACCTGCACGGGCACGTCGAACACCTGCGATGCAGCGAGCTGCACGGCGCGGTTCTGCGCGGCTCCGCCGATGAGGAGGATGCGCCGCGCCTCCACTCCCTGCGCGCGAACGGCGTCGAGGCCGTCGGCCAGTCCGCAGAGCATGCCCTCGATCGCCGCGCGGGCGAGGTTCGGCCGCGTGGTCGAGGCGATGGTCATCCCGTGCAGGCTCGCGGTCGCGTCCGGCAGGTTCGGCGTGCGCTCGCCCTCGAAGTAGGGGACCAGCACGAGGCCGTCGGCACCCGGCTCCGCCTCGAGCGCCAGTGCGGCGAACTCGTCGAAGTCGCTGCCGAGCAGGGTCGCGGTCGAGGCCAGCACGCGCGCGGCGTTGAGCGTCGCGACCAGCGGCAGGAAGCGCCCGCTCGCGTCGGCGAAGCCGGCGACGGTCCCGGAGGCGTCGCGCACCGGGTCGTCCGTGACGGCGAAGACGGTGCCGCTCGTGCCGATGCTGACGACCACGTCGCCGGGGCCGGCGCCGAGGCCGAGCGCGGCGCCCGCGTTGTCGCCCGCGCCGGGGCCGACGACGAGTCCGCTCTCGGTGCGGCCCGCCTCCTCCGAGGGGCCGAGCACGCGGGGGAGCAGCGGGCGGTGGCCGAGGGCGCGCTCGAGCAGGTCGAGGTCGTAGCCGTCCGCTCCCCAGTACGAGGTGCCGGACGCGTCGGACCGGTCGGTCGTGAGCGCGTCGAGCTGCGGACCACGGGCGGAGTCGGGGCCGTAGCCGAGCAGGCGCCAGGTCAGCCAGTCGTGGGGGAGCGCGACGGCGGCGACACGGGCGGCGTTCTCGGGCTCGGCGTCGCGCAGCCAGCGGAGCTTGGTGGCGGTGAAGGAGGCGACCGGCACCGATCCGGTCCGCTTTGCCCAGGCCCCGGCTCCGAGCTCCTCGATGAGCGCGGCGGCGGCGGGCGCGCTGCGGGTGTCGTTCCAGAGCAGAGCGGGGCGGATGACGGCGCCGCTCTCGTCGAGGACGACCATGCCGTGCTGCTGGCCGCCGACCGAGATCGCGGCGACGTCGTCGAGCCCGCCGGCGTCGGCGAGGGCGAGCTGCAGCGCCTCCCACCACGCGGCCGGATCGACCTCGGTGCCGTCCGGGTGGCTCGCCCGGCCGGTGCGCACCACGGCGCCGGTGTCGAGGTCGCGGACGACCACCTTGCAGCTCTGGGTCGACGAGTCGATCCCTGCGACGAGCGTCATCGCTGTCCTCTTTCGTTGGGGGGTTCGGGTTCGGGCGTCCGGTGCGGAACCGGGCCGGATGCAGGAGAACGGACGAGACCCCGTGCGGGTGCAGGGGATCTCGTCCGTCTCAGGTCGTCCCGCGGCGGACCGCGGGCTCAGGGGGTGCGGGTCAGCCGCGGGCGCCGAGCAGGTGCTCGGTGGCCAGCTGCTGCAGGCGCACGAAGCCGAAGCCCTTGCCGCCGAGGTAGGCGTCGGCGTCGAACGACTCGTACGAGGCGGTGTCCGCGAGCAGGTCGTCGTACGACTCGCCCTCGTTCAGCGTCGGGGTGGAGAGCTCGGCGACCTTCGCGGCGGCCAGCGCCTCCTGCACCTCGGGGTCGGCGCGGAAGGCCGCGGCGCGCTCCTTGAGCAGCAGGTAGGTGCGCATGTTCGCTGCGGCCGAGTCCCAGACTCCGGTCTCGTCCTCGGTGCGCGAGGGCTTGTAGTCGAAGTGGCGCGGGCCGTCGTAGGCCGGGACGCCGCCGGGGCCGCCGTTCTCGAGGAGGTCGACGAGCGAGAACGCGTTGTGCAGGTCTCCGTGGCCGAAGACCAGGTCCTGGTCGTACTTGATGCCGCGCTGGCCGTTGAGGTCGATGTGGAAGAGCTTGCCGTGGTACAGCGCCTGGGCGATGCCGGCGGTGAAGTTCAGGCCCGCCATCTGCTCGTGGCCGACCTCGGGGTTCACGCCGACGAGCTCGGGGCGCTCGAGGGAGTCGATGAACGCGATCGCGTGGCCGAGCGTCGGCAGCAGGATGTCGCCGCGGGGCTCGTTCGGCTTGGGCTCGATGGCGAAGCGGATGTCGTAGCCCTTGTCGGTGACGTAGTCGCCGAGCAGGTTGACGGCCTCGCGGTAGCGCTCGAGCGCGGCGCGGATGTCCTTGGCGGAGTCGTACTCGGCGCCTTCGCGGCCGCCCCACATGACGAAGGTCTTCGCGCCCAGCTCGGCGGCGAGGTCGATGTTGCGGAGGACCTTGCGCAGCGCGAAGCGGCGGACGTCGCGGTCGTTCGAGGTGAAGCCGCCGTCCTTGAAGACCGGGGCGCTGAAGAGGTTGGTGGTGACCATCGGCACGATGAGGCCGGTGGACTCCAGCGCGCCCTTGAGGCGGTCGATCTGGGTCTGGCGCTCGGCGTCGGTGGAGCCGAAGGCGAACAGGTCGTCGTCGTGGAAGGTGAGGCCGTAGGCGCCGAGCTCGTCGAGCTTCTCGACCGCGTGGACGACGTCGAGCGGCTCGCGGGTCGGGCCGCCGAACGGGTCCGTCCCGTTGTAGCCGATGGTCCAGAGGCCGAACGAGAACTTGTCGGCGCGGGTGGGGGTCAGGGACATGGGATCCGAATCCTTTCCGGCGACGTCGCCGAATTGTTGTTGAGCCCAACATATCCCCTGAGGGCCGGGAGGCGCAACGAGCGGAAAGCCCGGCGCGTCGCCCTCCGGCCCCTCGCGGGTGCCGCCCGTTCGTGCCGCGGAACCGCTCGCGGAGCGGGCCGACGCCCGGGGAGGACGTCGCGAGGATCGCTTGCGCAAGCGCTTCGACTGTGCGTACAGTCGCTCCAGCACAACCGGTCGAAGCGCTTCGAAGCCCGACCGCGACCGACGACGACGTCCGGCAGGAGGAGCCATGGCGACCATCCACGACGTGGCCCGCGCTGCCGGAGTCTCGATCAGCACCGTCTCCTACGCCCTCTCCGGCAAGCGCTCGATCGCCGCCTCCACACGGCAGCGCGTCGACGACGCGGTGCGCCAGCTCGGCTACCGGCCCCACGCGGGAGCCCGGATGCTCGCCGGGGCGCGGACCCACATCCTCGCCCTCTCCGCCCCGATGCGCGGCGAGCTGCATCTGCCGACCCACATGCGCTTCGTCACCGAGGTGCTCGAGCGCGCCCGGGAGTCGGACTACGACGTCCTGCTGCTCGTCACCGACGAGGCCTCCAGCGGCATCGGGCGCGTCTCCTCCTCCTCGCTCGTCGACGGCATCGTCCTGATGGGCGTCGACGACGACGACGACCGCGCCGAGCTGATCCGCGCGGCCGGGGTCCCCGCCACCTTCATCGGCGTGCCCGCCGACTCCCACGATCTCGCCTGCGTCGACCTCGACTTCGCCGAGGCCGCCCGCCAGAGCGTCCGCCGGCTCGCCGAGCTGGGCCACCGCTCGCTCGGCCTGCTCGAGCACCCGCAGTCCTACACCGACCGCAACGCCGGCTTCGTCCGCCGCTTCGACGAGGCGTTCCGCGCCGAGGCCGCTGCGCTCGGAGTCGAGATCGCGGTCGAGCGCCCGCACATCGGCCGCCCGAGCGCATCGGCCGCGATCGACGCGATCCTCGGAGCACCCGTCCCGCCGACCGCGCTCGTGCTGCACTGCAACGAGCCCGTGGCGGAGGCGGCGATCGAGCGCGTCCTCGAGCGCGGCCTCTCCGTCCCCGGCGACCTGTCGATCCTGGCGGCCTGCGCCAGCTACGACGGCGGCGCCCTCCCGGTCCCCACCAGCAGTCTTCCCCTCCCGTTCGACGCGATGTGCCGAGCGGCCGTCGCGCGGACCCTCCAGCAGATCGACTCCGGCCGCACCGTCGGCGTCGAGCTGCTCCCGCCCTCCTACGTCGACCGCGGATCCCTCGCGGTCGCTCCGACCGGCGCTCCGGTGCCGGCGGTCCCGTCCGGCACTCCCGCGCCGGCCTCCCTCTAGTCCTCCACCCTCTTCCTGCCCGCTCCGGCTCTGCGCACTGTCGAAACGCTTCGACACCACGCCCCCGCGAGAGAGCGCTCCCTGCACCACCTCCGCAGCACCACCGCACCGTTCGAAGGAGAACCACCGCAATGTCGCTCCGATCCCGCTCCGCCTTCCACCGCCCGACCGCCGGTCTCAGCCGGCGCAACCTCCTCGCCGGCGGAGTCGGCCTCAGCGCGATGTTCGCGCTGGCCGCCTGCTCCGGTGGCGGCTCCGACGCCGGCTCCGACGCGCTCTCGACCACGGTCGACGGCGCCGGCCGCACCCTCACGCTCTGGGACTTCGAGACGCCCGACAGCGACCGCGGCATCGCCTGGCTCGCCGCCCGCGACATCTTCACGCAGGAGACGGGGGCCGAGATCGCGTACGAGTTCAAGGCCTTCGAGCAGCTGCGCACCGGCGCCAGCCAGATCTTCAACTCCAACTCGGCGCCCGACGTCGTCGAGTACAACAAGGGCAACGCGACCAGCGGACTCCTCTCGAGCCAGGGCCTGCTCACCAACCTCGACGAGGCGGTCGCGTTCTACGGCTGGGACTCGCTGATCCCCGGCGCGCTGCAGACCACCGCGAAGTACGACGAGAACGGGATCATGGGCTCCGGCTCCTGGTACGGCATCCCCAACTACGGCGAGTTCACCTTCGTCTACTACAACAAGGACGCCTTCGCCGCGAACGGCCTCGAGGTCCCCACCACCTACGAGGAGTTCACGGCCGTCCTCGACGCCTTCGTGGCCAAGGGGATCACCCCGCTGGCCGAGGCCGGCGCCGAGTACCCGCTGCAGCAGCTCTTCTACCAGCTCGCGCTGCTGAAGGCCGACCGCTCCTGGATCACCGACTACCAGACCTACACGGGCGAGGTCGACTTCGAGGACGCGGCCTGGAGCTACGCGGCCGACCAGCTGAAGACCTACGTCGACAAGGGCTACTTCTCGGCCGACGCCTCCGGGCTGAAGGCGGAGGACGCGGGCACGGCGTTCATCTCGGGCGAGTACCCGATCTTCTTCTCGGGCTCCTGGTGGTTCGGCCGCTTCAAGACCGAGATCACCGGATTCGAGTGGGACACGTTCCTCTTCCCGGGCGCCGAGTTCACGATGGGCTCCGCCGGCAACCACTGGGTGATCCCGGAGACGGCGAAGAACAAGGACCTCGCCTACAAGTGGATCGACATCACGATGCGGCCCGAGATCCAGAACCTCATCGGCAACAACGGAGGCATCCCGCTGGTCGTCGACGAGAGCGCCATCACCGACGAGAAGAGCAAGGCGCTGCTCTCGCAGTGGAAGACGGTCGTCGACGGCGACCAGCTCTCCTTCTACCCCGACTGGCCCACCGCGACCTTCTACGACGACCTGGTCGCCGCCACGCAGGAGCTCATCAACGGCTCCTCCGACGAGTCCGCCATGCTCTCCGACCTCCAGGCCAAGTACGACGACGGAGTCGCCGACATCACGTGACGCGGAAGCATCACGTGATGTCGGCCGAGGCGGCCGGCCCCGCGCCTGCAGGCGCGGAACGGCAGCGGACGACCCGTTGAGGTGACTGCGACCCCTCGACGGGGTCGCACGAGCACCGCCGAACCCCCGCCCCTCGCCCCCCGCGGGATGCCGCTCCGGTACGCGACACGCCGTCGCCTCCGTACCGGAGCGGCATCCCGCGGCAGCACACCCACGACCCCGTCCGACCTAGGAGTACCCATGACGACGACAGCACCTCGTCGCGCGGAGAGCGCGCCGCCTCCCACGACGCCGCCCCGCGAGAAGCGCTCCGGCGGCTACTGGCTCTACCTGATCCCCGGGTTCGTGCTCTTCACGTTCATCGTGCTGATCCCGCTGATCTGGAACGTCTACATCAGCTTCACGTCCTGGCGCGGCATCAAGCCGCCGATCTTCATCGGCCTCGACAACTGGATCGAGCTGATGGGCGACGACCAGTTCTGGACCTCGTTCCTCAACTCGGTCTACATGATCATCGCGATGGTGATCGTCCCCACGATCCTCGGACTCCTGCTCGCGGCGATCCTCTTCGATCTCGTCGGCAAGAAGTTCGGCGGGCGCCTGGCGAGCTTCCTCCGCGCCACCTACTACCTCCCGCAGATCCTGCCGACCGTCATCGCCGCGATCGTCATCGGCTGGATCCTCCGCCCCGACAACGGCGCGCTGAACTCGATCCTCGAGGCCGTCGGGCTCGGCTCCCTCTCGCACGACTGGCTCGGCAAGCCGGACACCGCGATGCTCTCGATCATGGTCGTGATGATCTGGGTGCAGCTGGGCTACCCGGTCGTCATCTTCATGGCGGCGCTGCAGCGCGTGGACCCCGAGCTCTACGAGGCGGCGGAGCTCGACGGGGCGAACTGGTTCCAGCGCTTCCGCTGGATCACGGTCTCGATCATCCGGCCCGAGATCTTCGTGGTCACCCTCACCTGCACCATCGCCGCGCTGAAGGTCTTCGGCCCGATCTACGCCCTGACCCGCGGCGGCCCCGGCGACTCCACGATCGTCCCCTCCTACTACTCGTACACCGAGTTCTTCCAGAAGCAGCAGGTGGGCTACGGCGCCACCATCGCGACCGCGCTCACGATCGTCATCGTGATCCTCGCCGTGCTGTTCATCCGCGCCCAGGAGCGCGTCGAGCGCAGCGAAGGAGCCCGCTGATGTCGGCCATCGAGACCCTGCCCCTCACCCAGGCCGGCACGCAGGACGCGGACCTCTCGTCCTCCCGTCCCGCCAAGCCCGCGAAGGGCACGACGAAGCGCACCCTCGGCGACTGGGTGATCCTCGCCGTCGCCGTGGTGATCGGGCTCGTGATCATCAGCCCGGTGCTGCTGATCCTGCTCAACTCCTTCAAGACCCCCGCGGAGTACTCGGCGGACGGCCCGCTCGCCTTCCCGACCGGCCTCTCCTTCGACGGCCTCTCGACCTTCTGGGGCCGCGTCGACTTCCCCGAGAAGCTCGGCAACTCGATCCTCATCTCGGGGTCGGTCGCGATCCTCGCCGTCGCCCTCTCGGTGCTGAACGCCTACGCGATCGGCATCGGCCGGGTCCGCGGCCGGAGCTGGATCATCGTCCTGTTCCTGCTGGCGAACATGCTCCCGCAGGAGGCCCTGCTCTACCCGCTGTACTACATGTTCAAAGCGGTCGGGATCTACGACACCCAGCTGTCGGTCATCGTCATCTTCACCGTCATCCAGTCGGCGTTCGGCACCTATCTGCTCTCGAGCGTCTACGGCACCTTCCCGAAGGAGATCCTCGAGGCCGCGGCTCTCGACGGCGCCTCGAAGTGGCAGGTCCTCACCCGGGTGATCGTCCCGATCTCGCGGCCCACCCTCTCGGTGCTGATGATCTTCTTCTTCATCTGGACCTGGAACGAGTTCCTCATCCCGCTGGTCTTCCTGGTGAGCGACGCGACGCAGACCGTCCCGATCGCGATCTCGAGCCTCCAGGGCGACAAGATCATGGACGTCACCACGACCAGCGCGAGCGCCCTCCTGGGCCTTCTCCCGACGCTGATCTTCTTCCTGATCTTCCAGCGCACCCTCACCCGCGGCATCACCGCCGGCGCGGTCAAGTAGCCCTCTCTCCCTCCGTCGGCGCCTCCCTCACGGGATCCGCCGGCGCGCCATCGAAAGGCACCCCCATGAAGTTCACCGACGGGTTCTGGCAGACGCGGGCCGGATTCACGCCCCTGTTCGCGCAGGAGGCGTACGACATCCGCACCGACGGCACCTCGCTCGAGGTGATCGCCCCGACCCGGGTCATCCAGGGCCGCGGCGACGTCCTCAACCGGCCGGCGCTCACGGTCACGGTGTCCTCGCCGGCCGAGGGGGTCGCGCGGGTGCGGATCGAGCACTGGCGCGGGACGGCGGTGCGGCCCGGCTTCGAGCTGGCTGAGGGCGACATCGGAGCGGCGGAGGTGACGGAGTCCGGCGGCGTGCTGCGCACTGGCGACCTCGAGGTCCGGATCAGGCAGGGCGCTCCGTGGTCGCTGGAGTTCTGGGACACCTCGACCGGCACGCGCCTCACCGGCTCCGGGCACAAGGCGCAGGGCTACCTGACCGGACCGGACGGAGCCGCCTACCTGCACGAGCAGCTCGACCTCGGCGTCGGCGAGCTGGTCTACGGGCTCGGCGAGCGCTTCGGCCCCTTCGTGAAGAACGGCCAGACCGTGGATGTGTGGAACGCCGACGGCGGCACCTCCTCCGAGCAGGCCTACAAGAACGTCCCGTTCTACCTCTCCAGCCGCGGCTACGGCGTGCTCGTGAACGATCCCGGCCTCGTCTCGTTCGAGATCGGCTCCGAGGCGGTCGAGCGCGTGCAGTTCTCGGTCGGCGGCGAGGCGCTGGAGTACCTGGTGATCCAGGGCCCGACGAAGAAGGACGTGCTGCGGCGCTACACCGGTCTCGCGGGCCGCCCCTCCGTCGTGCCCGCCTGGAGCTACGGGCTCTGGCTGACGACCAGCTTCACCACGAGCTACGACGAGGAGACGGTGAACTCCTTCATCGACGGCTTCGCGGAGCGGGAGCTGCCGCTGTCGGCGTTCCACTTCGACTGCTTCTGGATGCGCGAGTTCCAGTGGACCGACCTCGAGTGGGACCCGCGCACCTTCCCGGACCCCGAGGGGATCCTCGCCCGCCTGCACGAGCGCGGACTGCACACCTGCGTCTGGATCAATCCGTACATCGCGCAGGCGTCGCCGCTGTTCGCCGAGGGGCGCGAGAAGGGCTACCTGCTCAGAACGGCCTCCGGCGACGTCTGGCAGTGGGATATGTGGGTCGCCGGCATGGCGCTGATCGACTTCACGAATCCGGAGGCGACCTCCTGGTTCCAGGAGAAGCTCCGCGTCCTCGTGCGCCAGGGCGTCGACTCCTTCAAGACCGACTTCGGCGAGCGGATCCCGTCGGAGGGCGTCGTCTGGGCCGACGGGACCGACCCCGAGGCCATGCACAACTGGTACACCCAGCTCTACAACCGCGCGGTGCACGAGGTGCTCGAGCAGGAGCTCGGCGAGGGCCGCGCGGTCCTCTTCGCCCGCAGCGCCACGGTCGGCGGGCAGTCGCTGCCGGTGCACTGGGGCGGGGACAACACCTCCTCCTACGTGTCGATGGCCGAGACCCTGCGCGGAGGCCTCTCGCTCGCGCTGGGCGGGTTCGGCTTCTGGGCGCACGACATCGGCGGCTTCGAGGGCACGCCCGATCCCGGAGTGTTCAAGCGCTGGCTCGCGTTCGGCCTGCTCTCCTCGCACTCTCGGCTGCACGGATCCTCCTCGGTGCGCGTGCCGTGGGCGTTCGACGAGGAGGCCGTGGAGGTCACCCGGCTCTTCACCCGGCTGAAGCTCTCGCTGATGCCCTACCTCTTCGCGGCGGGGGCGGAGGCGGCGAGCACCGGCGTCCCGATCATGCGCCCGATGGTGCTCGAGTTCGAGGACGACCCCAGCGCCGCCCACCTCGACACGCAGTACCTGCTCGGGCACGACCTGCTCGTCGCTCCGGTGTTCACCGAGGACGGCACGGTCGAGTTCTACCTCCCGCGCGGGACGTGGACGAGCTGGTGGACGGGCGAGCGGATCGTCTCGACGGGGGAGTGGCGCCGTGAGGTCCACGGCTTCGACTCGCTGCCGCTGTACGTGCGCGAGGGTGCGGTGATCCCGGTGGGGGCCCGCCAGGACTCGGCCGAGTACGACTACCTCGACGGGCTCGAGCTGAGGGTGTTCCCGGGGCCGGACGGAGCGACGCCGGTCCGGGTCGTCGCGCACGACACGGGGGAGGAGACGGTCTTCACCGTGACGCGCTCCGGCGGCGAGGTCTCGGTCGACGGCCCGGCCGGCACCTGGACCTGGGTCGAGGCCTGAGCGGCGCCCTCCTGCTGATCGAGCAGCGGGCGCAGCCCGCCCCTCGAGACCCCGGCCCCGGGAACACCCTCAGCTCGAGCCCGTCGAGGTAGTCG
>NZ_PSVF01000034.1:0-30332 GCF_002931975.1 Rathayibacter sp. AY1F3
GCCCACGATCAGGCTGAGGAACGGGATCCCGATGAACGCGAGGAAGCCGAGAGCGTACGAGAGGGCGCCCGTGGGCGGTGCGGGGACGGCCTGCGGGGGAGGAGCCGGTCGTCGGCTGCGCGGGGTCGACGGGGTCCGCGGAGGAGGGGCTCGAGGAGCGGCGGTCGGAGGCGCCGGATCCCGCACCGGGAGCGGAGGGGTCCGCAGTCGCCGCCGCATCCTCCGCGGGCGAGGCGGCGGTCGGCGTCGACACCGCTTCCGGGGCGGTCATCGCCTCGGGCGCGAGTGCGGCGGAGGCGAACACCACGGAGAGCACGAGGGTCGTCGTCGGGACGAACGCGGCGAGAGCGCGGGTGGTGCGGGTCACGGACGGTCCAGTTCTGCGGGCTCTGCGATGCGCCCGCCTGTGATTACTACCAGGAGCGTGAAGAGCTCTGCACCCCCGCTTCCGGGTGGAGTGCCGCGGAGCGCGCCAGCGGGCTCGGCCAGCGGAATACATGCGTACTGTTCGACACATCCTCATTTGCTTCGAGCCGGGAGTTCACTCTTGTCCTTTGCCTCCGTGCGTTCGCACGCCTTTGCCATCATCACAGCGACCATCGCCGGGGTAGCCCTCATGGCACCGACGGCGTCGGCCTCCGAGTCGCAATGTCCGAGCGGGTACAGCTGCGTCTGGACAGATGCCGATTACCAGGGCAGCTACTCCGGGCGCGGGAATGCGAATTACGACGAGTGGCATGCGTTGGGGGGACGGGTCTTCAACGACTCGATCTCGAGCTTGAAAAACCGCTACACGGGCACGAAGACCTGGTTCGAAGACGCGAACAGAGGCGGGGCTCAGCTGCGGATCCTCAGCGGACACCAGGTCTCCAACCTGCAGCGCATCGCATCGGGGAAGAACTACCACCCCGACTGGAACGACTTCATCTCGAGCGTCGACTGATGCGGCCGTTAGGGCGTTCGGCCGCTCTCCTCGCCGTCGGCGCGACCGTCGTTCTCCTCGTCGGGTGCGCATCAGCGATTCGACAGGCGTCGTCAGGCGACCTCGACATCGGCCCGTACGCCGATGTTCACCCCGTCCTCGACCCTGCGGCGGAGTCGATCAGGACGCCGACGGACGCCTGCTTCCTCGACGAGGCGGCGCTGAACCGAGTCGGTCCGGCCGATGATCTCCTCATCGGGGCGTGCATTCGGACGAGCGGCCGCTCCTTCCGCCCCGTGGAGGTCGACCTGGCGGCGCTCCCGCCGCTGCCGGACACGTCCTCCGGCAGCTGGTGTCCGGAGGGAGAGGCTCGGCTGGGGTACGGCTTCGACGGCTCCGCTGATGCACCGATGGAGGCGGCGAACCAGGCGTTCGTGGCGCAAGCGGCCGCCGATGCGACCTGGGGCGCGGCGGCGGATGCCTGCGACAAGTCGGTCGAGCGCCCGCCCCATCTCGGACGCTCTTCCGGGGGTGACGCCGCCCAGGCGGTCGCGGGGTCGGCTCACGACGTCCTCCGTCGCACAGGGACGATCCCCGCGGCGGATCTCCGATGGGAGAAAATGCGCTCCGAACGGATCAGCTGCTCGGAAGAGCACGGGCTCCGCTTCGATCCGGCGGAGCCGCACGCTTGGGGGCCGGAGATCCCGGATGATCCGGACGCCGCTGTCCGCACCGCCGTCGTCGACGTGCAGTGCAAGGAGGAAACCCGCCTCATCGAGAAGCCGACCTCGCTGCAGTCGCCGTACGAGGTCGCCCTGTTCGACCTGCACCGCACCGAGCCTGATGACATGGCGCAGAACAAGCGCGCGGTCCTCGAGCGCGCCGACGCGGTCATGGCGCGGGACGGGGCGGCGACATGACCGCCGACCCGCGATCGAGCAACCGGACCCGGGTACGAGGGCCGGTGTTCCGCATTGCTCCGGTGGCGCTCGCCGTGCTGGTGCCGCTGGCCGGGTGCACCCCCGCGGATGCGCCGGTCGATGAGCGACTCGACATCAGCGCCTACTCGGAGGTGCACGCCGTCCTCGACCGGACGAACGAGCTGATGACCTACCCGATCGACGCGTACTTCATCGACGCGGAGGGGCTCGGCCGGATCGTGCAGGCCAATGCCCTGCTGCTGGACGACTGCATGCGGGAGGGCGGCCGGACGGACCCGTCGGCGGCGTTCGACCTCACCCGGTCCGCCGTCGTCACGGAGACGACCTTCGGCATCTGGAGCCCGGAGCGCGCGGCCCGCTCCGGATACGGCTTCGACATGCCTAACGCGGCGGCCGTCGAGGCGGCGAGTGCGGCGGTCATCGAGGCCGCCGCCGCCGATCCGGGGTGGGAGGACGCGATGAGCGCGTGTGAGGACCGGGTCGAGACCCTGCCCGGCCTGGGACGCGACTACGCGGCCGATAAGGGGATGGAGATCGCTCAGCTGCCGCAGGCGATCACCAACGACGCCGGGCGCCTCGCATCGGCGGATCCCCGGTGGAACCGGGCGCGCACCCGATGGGGCGACTGCCTGATCGCGCACGGACTGCAGCTCCGCACCGACAGCGAGCAGCCCTGGTCGCCCCAGGTGCCCGACGACCCCGAGGCGGCGATCCGGACGGCGGTGCAGGACGTGCAGTGCAAAGAGGACACCCGGCTCGTCGAGACGCTGAGCTCTCTGCAGGCGCAGTACCAGGCGGCGCTGATCGACAGGCACCGCGCCGAGCTGGACGAGGTGGCGCAGAAGGAGCGCGCGGTCCTGGAGCGCGCCGACGCCGTCATCGCGCGGTACGGGCGCTGAGCCGTGGCCGACCAGCACGGATCGGTGCGCCTGCCCGCCGTCGCCCGGCCGCGAGCGCTCGTAGCCTTCCTCGTGAGCGTCCTCCTCGTCGGAGCCGTCGGAGTGGGCGTGGGAGCCTCGCTCCGATCCGCCGACGACCTCGACGCGGCGGCTGAGCAGCCGCCGCCCCCGGTCGAGGTCGAGGTGGAGCGGCGCTCCATCGAGCCGCCGCGGACAGTGCAGGGCGTCGTCGACCCGGGTGACATCCGGACCGTTCCGTTCGCGGGCATCAGTGCACCCGCAGTCCTGCCCTACGTGACCGAAGTGGGGACACCGCAGGGCGGGGTCCTCGCCAGCGGGGGACTCCTGCTCGCCGTCGCAGGCCGTCCGCTCCTCGGGCTGCGGGTCACGGCTCCGCTGTACCGCGATCTGCACGTCGGCGACTCGGGGCCCGACGCCGAAGCATTCGAGGTGGCGCTCAGCGCGCTCTCCGACGCCGACTTCGCTGTGGACGGCACCGTGACCGAGGCGACCGTCGCTGCCGCCGACGCGCTGTGGCGCGAGCGCGGCTACCGGCTCCCGACCGAGACCGTCGCGTCGCCCGCGGGCGGATCGTCGGATCCGGGGGCGACGTCGACTCCCGGTCCTACGCCGCCACCCACCGCGGTCACGCGCCCCTTCGTCGACGTGACGCAGATCGTCCAGCTGGAGTCGGACTCCGTGACCGTGCTCTCGGCGCCGGCGGTGGGGGCGACGGCCTCCTCCGAGGAGCCGCTCGCCGTCCTGCAGACGAGCCCGCGGCGCATCACCGCCCGGGCGACCGTGATCGACGCCGACGCGCTTCAGGCGGGGACGCCGGTCGTGCTCCACGCGGACGGCCGGCCCGAGCGATCGGGGACCGTCCTGCGGCAGGGGGACTTCGTCGCCGCGGACAGCACCGCCGGGAGCGCGTCCGGCCGCGACCTGTTCCTCGACCTGCCCGAGGACTGGGCCGACCTGGGTGACAAGGCGTCCGTCGTCGTCTCCGCGGCGAGAGCGGGCGACCCCGTCCTCGCCGTCCCGCTGACTGCGGTCCACCGGGCCTCCACCGCTCCGTTCGTCGTGGTCGGCCGGTCCTCCCGATACCGGACGGGCGAGGAGGTCCCCGTGACAGTGCTCGGAGTCGGAGACGGCTGGGCACACCTCGACGAGTCGACGGGACCGGCCGAGGGCGACACCGTCGTGGTGACGCCGTGAGCGGGCCGCTGCTGTCGCTGCGCGGCGTCGGCCGCCGCTATCCCGGCGGGGGATCAGCGGGCGCGCTCTCGGGGCTCGACCTCGACGTCCGCGCGGGGGAGTTCGTCGCGATCGTCGGACGCTCCGGCGCCGGCAAGTCGACGCTGCTCAACATCCTCGGGCTTCTCGACTCGGCGGACGAGGGGGAGTACCGCCTCGCAGGCGTCGACGTGGCCTCGCTCCCGGAGCGGGAGCGCGACGCGCTGCGGTCCCGGACGTTCGGCTTCGTGTTCCAGGACTCCTTCGTCCTGCCGCGGGAGACGGTCGCCCGGAACACGGCGCTCCCGCTCCGGACCCGCGGAGAGCGGACGGGGGACCAGCGCGACCCGGTCGCGCAGGCGCTGGAGGGCGTCGCGCTCCTCCCACTCGCGGATCAGCGCGCGGGCACGCTCTCCGGAGGCGAGCGGCAGCGGGTCGCGATCGCGCGCGCCGTCGTCGGCCGACCGGCCGTGATCCTGGCGGACGAGCCGACCGGGAACCTCGACTCCGCGACCGCCGATGCCGTCCTGGAGGTGCTGTCCGCGCTGCACCGCGCGGGCGTGACGATCGTGCTCATCACGCACTCGCCGGAGGTGGCGGCGCACGCCCAGCGCCGGCTCCGCCTCGAGGACGGACGAGTGGTCGACGACTCGGGTGCGGTGCTGGACGCAGACCAGGGCGCGGGTCTGTCCGCTGCGGACTCCTCCGAGGCGGCACAGGGCGCCACCGATCCGTCCGACCCCGCCCCGGCTGCAGCACCGCGTCGCCGCCGCGCTGCGCACCTCGCCGACGCGGTGTCGTCGCTCCTGCTCTCGCCCGCCCGGACCCTCGGGATCCTCGCCGCGTTCGTCCTCGCTGTCGCCGGACTGGTGACCTCGGTCGGGATGAGCGCGGCCGCGGCGCAGCAGATCTCGGCACGGCTGGACGCCGCGGCCCTCGATCAGATCACGGTGCGCCTCCCGGCCGAGACGACCCTGCTTCAGCTGCGGGAGGCGGCGTCCGACATCGGGGGCCTCGAGGGAGTGGAGGCGGCGAGCGCCCGCCTGACCCTTCCGGCGGCGGTCGCGCACCCGGAGCGCTGGGTGGCCTCCTCCGTCGTCGCCACCGACGCCGCGGTGGTCGCCGTCGACCGGGCCTTCCTCGACGTCGAGCTCGTCACCACCCGTCCCTCCACCGCTTCCGAGTGGCTCGACGCGGCGGACGGAGGTCCCCTCGCCCTGCTGGGCGCAGGAGCGGCGGCCGATCTCGGGATCCCCGTCGGCAGGACGGGCGACACCGTCCGGATCGCCGGGACGCCCGTGGTGGTCGCGGGCTTCGTCGAGTCCTCCCAGCGCGATCCGGCGCTCGCGGAGTCGATCCTCGTCTCGCTGACCGACCTCGAGGTGCCCGCCCGAGCCGAGCCCTCGGTGGTCGCCCGCACCGCGCCCGGCCGGCCCGCCGCGATCGCCGAGTCCGTGCCGCTCGCCGTCGACGCCGCCCACCCCGAGCGCTCGGTCGTCCAGACGGTCGCCGACCTGCGGCTGCTCAGCCGGGGCGTGAGCAGCGACCTCGCCGCGAACCTCCTCCTGGTGTCGCTGCTCCTGCTCGTGCTGGTCTGCCTGACGAGCGCGACCTCGATGTTCCTCGCCGTCTCGGCTCGTATCCGCGAGATCGCGCTGCGGCGGGCTGTCGGAGCGACACGGTCCGACATCAGGGCGCTCTTCCTCGTCGAGGGGACGGTGATCGGAGCCGCGGGCGCCTTCTCAGGCCTGGCTCTGGGGGTCCTCGCGACCGCCGTCCTCAGTGCCGCGCAGGGCTGGACGCCGGTGCTCGACCCGCTCAGTGCCGCGGCGGGAGTCCTGGCCGGGATCGGAGCGGGCGCGGTCTCGGCCGTCGCCCCCGCCCTCCGGGCCGCGCGCATCGAGCCCGCGCTCGCCCTCCGCGCCGGATGACCCTCCGCGGACGGGCCGCCTCTGGACGACCAGAGCGAGCGGACTGCGATGCAGGGCGAGTGCACCCCCGACCCTCCGCCGCTTCCGCCCCGGACGCCCGGCCGCACACGCAGAGGAGGGAGCGCCCACGGGCACTCCCTCCTCCGTCACGACCGGTCGACCGGCCGCCGTGCGCTCAGCAGACGCGGGCCGGGTAGGCCACCGTCTGCGCGAGGGTCTCGGAGCCCGCCGTGGCGGTCACCGTCACCTGGCTGCCCGGCATGCTCGCGAGGCGGGTGGTGAACGCGGCCGATCCGCTCGCACCCGCGGCCACCGCGGTGACCGTCTTCGAGCCGTGGGCCGAGGCCATCGCGACGTCGATCGGAGCGGTGCCGCCGTTCTTGGCGAGGACAGTCAGCACCGCCTTCCCGGCGACGCAGCGCGACGTCACGGTCACCGGCACCGTCAGCGCCGGGGCGGCCGCCTCGGGGACGACGATCTCGCCGATCTTGAGGAACGAGCCCGGCGTGGAGAAGGTCAGCTTCAGGCCGGTGGCCGAGACCGCCGCGAACGGGATCGTGGTCAGCGTGCCGTTCGCCGCCGGAGCGACGTTCTGCGCGGTGGTCGGCTTCCAGGTGCCGTCCTCGGCGCGGTAGGCCACGCTCACCGACGCCAGGGTGCCCTCGGTGTTGGTGAAGGTGAGCCCGGCGACGCGGTGCGCCTCGGTGTTCGTCAGCGTGAACTCGGCGCTGCCGGCGAAGGTGCCGTCGGTCCAGGTCGACCAGGGGGTGCTCACGTTGCCGTCGCAGGCGTTCTTCGCGGGGAGGGTCGCGTACTTCGTCTGGCTGAACGACGCCGAGACCGCGGCTCCGGGGACGCGGCAGACGTTCGTCGGCGGCGCGGTGCCCCAGATCTGCACCTCCGAGACCGACTGCCACGTGTTCGCCGCGCTGGTGAGGTGCAGGCGGAGGCCCGTGGTGTCGGGCAGGGAGGACAGGTCGAGGATCGCCGTCGGGGCGGATCCGGTCGCGGCCTGGCTGAGGGTGGCGGCGACCGAGGAGGTCGTCCATGCGCCGTTCACCTGGTACTCGACCTCGATCCTCGAGGGCCAGGTGGCGGTCGCACCGTCCTTGTAGGTGCTGACCGTCACCGAGTCGAGGTTCTGCGCCGCGCCCCAGGAGAAGGAGAGGCGGCTGTCGCGCGGGTAGCCGGCCGAGGACCAGTCGTCCCAGCCCTTGCCCTTCACGTCGCCGTCGATGAGCTTGCCGGCGAGGTCCGTGCGGCTCGAGACCGCGACGGACGCTCCGGGAGCGAGGTTCGCGATGCCCGGCTCCGCCACCTCGATCGTGCGGGTGAAGCGGCGGCCGGAGGAGAACCCGGCGTCGGCGGCGAGCGTACCCGTCACCTGCACCGTGCCGAGCTCGGCGGGGCCGGGGGCGGCCCAGGTCACGGCGACGTCGCGGGTCGAGCCGTTGCTCGCGACCGAGACCGTCGAGGGGAGCGCGGCGGCGATGTCGGCGCCGCGGCGGACCTGCTTCGGCAGACGGGCGTCCACGACCGACCAGACGCCGTCGCCGACCCCCTTGTCGTCCCAGTAGGAGAGGTTCCAGCCGGATCCCCAGCGCGCCGGGTCCTCCTGAGCCGGGTTCCGCATCTCGAGGCGGCCGTTCTCACCGACCGTCATCGGGAGCCAGACGTAGGTCGAGTCCGACTTGCCCTCGTTCCAGCGGTCGCCCATGTAGACGTACTTCCCGGGAGCGAGGGTGAGGACGTTCGTCGACTGCGAGCCGAAGGTGGTCTTGCGGGAGTCGCCGATCGAGAGCAGGCCGTCGCTGCCCTCCGGGATCGCGTTGTAGGCGACGTTCTCGTCGGCGTCGCCCTTCTCGACTCCGCGGGTCCACGCGCCGAGGATCGAGTCGGCGGTGTAGTAGGTCTGCGGGTTCGGCGCCCAGCCGGTCGCCCCGGAGGCGATCGTGTAGTACTTGCCGCCGTTGGCGAAGATCGCGGGCGCCTCGAGGTGTCCGCACTCCTTCACGATCTGGAAGTCGGTGCCGCGCACCGGTGCTCCGGCCGCACCGTCGGCGAAGACGTAGGGGTACGTCCCGTCGGCCGAGTACTGGTTCGCGTCGAGGGTGTCGGTCGTGGTGGTCCGCTCGACGTTGGTGTAGTCGGCGTCCAGCTTCGCCACGTAGAGCGAGTAGTTCTCCTCGGAGGAGTAGGAGATGTACGCGGTGCCGTCCTCGTCCTGGAAGACGGTCATGTCCCGCGCCTGCCCGGGCACGGCGGAGGTGGTGCAGGCCTTGTAGTCCGTGCGGTTGTAGAGGCGGTACACGCCCTGGAGCGTGAAGGGCCCGGTCGGGCTGTCCGAGACGGCGACTCCCGCCATCGAGCGCGCGTAGGTGCTGCCGCCCGGCGTGGTCCGGCCGTCGGAGTGCCACCACATGACCCACTTGCCGGTCTTCTCGTTGAAGAGGACCTTGGGGCGCTCGAAGATGGCGGTGTTCGGCGAGGCCTGCGTCGTGTCGAGGTGGTAGTCGAGCTCCGCGATGCGGTCGGCGCGAGGGGCTCCGGAGTCGTCGACGGTGTCGTAGAGCGCGTCGAAGTAAGGGGCCTCGAGGTCGGCCGGAGCCGAGACGCTGCGCAGCGCGGTTCCCTTGTTCTCCCAGTTGTGGCCGTCGGTGGAGCGGTAGACCGCGACTCCGGGGCTGTTCCAGTAGCCCTTCGTGCGGTCCTCGCCGTACCAGTACTGGACCTGCTGACCGCCCTCCTCGACGGTGACGATCTGGCCGCCGTGCGCCTGGATGTGGCGGCCGTCGGTGTCGTACCAGTAGGGCTGGAAGTAGCCGGCCGCGGTGCTGCCCGGGTCCTGGACCGCCGGGTAGTCGGTGTAGGTCACGGGCGTCGAGGTGCGCGGCACTCCGTCGTCGGGATCCGTGGCCACGGCGGCCGAGGCCGACTGCGCTCCTGTTCCCAGGAGTGCTGCGACGAGCAGCGCGGCCACCGCCGCGGCGGCCGTTCGTGGTCGAGACGTCATGCTGTGCTCCTTTGCACCGGGGACTTCGCGCATGTTCACGCAAACATCAGGCTTCCACGAGGCTCTGATGACGTCAACATCCGAATCCGCTCGGTCGCCGGATCCCGACGGCTGCGCGGGCCCGGTCCTCGCTGCTCGACCTTCAGGCGCGAGCGCTCCGCCCGGCTGGAGGGCGCGCTCCGCGAACCGGCGATCATCCGATGCCGCCCGAACCGCGACCGCCCCCGGGCCGGAGGGCTCGAGGGCGATCGGACGTGCGGTGCGGCCTGGCCGCTGACCGCCTTCCGGGTATCGATCTCAGGGCTGCGAGGATCTCGCGCGCTCGAGGATGGCCGCGATCACGGCGGACTTCGCCTCGGCGTAGTCGTTCCCGTCCTCCCAGCGCCGGAGGAGGAGAGACGCCTTCGTGCTGCGGTAGAGCTCGCGGTCGGCCGGGTCGGTGCGCAGCCGGTCGCGCAGGAGGAGGTACGCGTCGATCGCGGGATGACCCTCCTCGTAGATGTGGACGTGGGCGTCCCGTCCGGGCGTGCGGACGAGCCGGTGCCCGGGCTCGCGGGTGCGCAGGACGTAGCCGGCCGCGAGCAGCGGCGCGACGTGGTCCTCCTCCGCCGTGACGTCGGGCACGACGACCAGCACGTCGACGATCGGCTTCGCGGGCAGGCCCGGGACGGAGGTCGAGCCGATGTGCTCGACCCGCACGCCCGGGACGGCCTCGAGGATGCGCCGCCGGTGCTCCTCGAACAGGGCGGACCACTCGGGGTCGTGCTCGTGCAGGGCGAGCTCGAGCGGCTCCGGTCCGCCGACGAGCTCGACGGAGACGACGTCGGGGCGGCGGGGGGAGCGGTGCGGAGTCACCGGGTCATCCTGCCAGGGGTGCCGCAGGGCGGGTGCGGTTCACTGGAGCGGTGAGCACCCTCCTCGTCACCGCGCACCCCGACCGCGACTCCCTCACCGCCGCCCTCGCCCGGCGGCTGCGGGAGGAGCTCGGCCCCGACGGAGTGGAGACGGCCGACCTCGACGCCGAGGGCTTCGACCCGCGGTTCGGCGCGGCCGACCGGGACCGCTACCGCGGTGTCGGCCCGGTTCCCGACGACGTCCTCCGCGAGCAGCGCCGGCTCGACGGCGTGGACCACCTCGTGCTCGTCTTCCCCGTCTACTGGTGGTCGATGCCCGCGCTGCTGAAGGGCTGGATCGACCGCGTCTTCCTCGCCGGCTGGGCCTTCGACATCGACCCCGTCCACGGCACGCAGCGCAGGCTCGGCGCTCTGACCGTCCACCTCGTCCTCGTCGCGGGGGACTCCGCCGGGACCTACGAGCGGCACGGCTACGAGCAGGCGCTGCTGACGCAGATCCAGCACGGGATCATCGACTACTGCGGAGCCCGGCGCGGCGGGGCCGTCTTCGTCCACGAGTCCGAGCGCGAGGACGACGCGAGCCGCAGGGCGGCGGTCGAGGACGCGGTCGAGCGGACCGTGGAGGCGATCAGGGCTGATCCGCCTGCAGCGCTCCGGTGACGAGGGCCTGCACGAGGGTGTCGGCGTCGTAGTCCGGATCGTGGGCGGCGCCGATGCAGAGGTTGCCGATGCCCTTGAGGAGCATGTAGCCGCTGAGACTCGACGCCGGGATCCGGGCGGGTCGTGCCGCCTCGAGCAGGTCGCCGCAGACGGGGACGAGCCGCTCCACGAAGTAGGCGTGCAGGGCGTCGGATCCGGCGCTGTCGCCCTGGAGCGCACCGGCGAGGCCGTGCTTGGTCACCAGGAGGTCGACGAAGTGGGCGACCCAGGCTCGGAGGGCGGCCTCCGGGGTCGCGCTGTCGGCGAGCAGCCGTGGGCCCGCCTCCGCGCAGGCCTCGACCTGGTGGCGGTAGACGGCGACCACGAGCTCCGAGCGGGTCGGGAAGTGCCGGTAGATCGTCCCCATGCCGACGCCGGCCTCCGCCGCGATCTCGCGGACCGGCGCGTCCACGCCGGAGGCCACGAACACCGTCGCCGCGGCGGCGAGCAGAGCGTCGCGACTCGTCCGCGGTCGGCCGGGCGTGCGGGGCGCACGGTCGCTCATCGGTTCTCCTTGCTTTTCGGAGCGGCGCTCCGTAATGTCTCCGAGCGCAGCTCCACCACGTTCCGGAGCAGTGCTCCGCAATGTTCCGGAGCAGCGCTCCGACGATTGTGCCAGAGCGCCGCCCCCCAGGAAGGATCCTCGTGCCCACTCCGCTCCTCGACTCCCTCGACCGCGTCGTCGGACCCGGCGCCCCCGTCGTCTCCCTCGCTCCGGTCGCGCTCGACGCCCCCGGCCGCCCGGTCCCGCTCGAGGTCCGCGTCTCGGCCCCGACGACGGGGTCGGATCTGCCCGTCGTGCTGTTCTCGCACGGCAACGGCTGGAACCTCGACGGCTACGCCCCGCTGACCGCCTTCTGGGCGTCCCGCGGCTTCGTCGTGATCCAGCCCACCCATCTCGACTCCCGCCGCAACGGCTTCGGCTTCGACCACCCGGTCTTCCCGAGCATCTGGACGGAGCGGATCGCCGATCTGACCCGCTCCCTCGACCGGCTCGACACCCTCGAGGCGGCCGTCCCCGGCCTCGCCGGACGGATCGACCGCGCCGGGATCGCCGTGGCCGGCCACTCCTGGGGCGGGCAGACCGCGCAGGCCCTCCTCGGCGCCCGCGTCCTCGACGACGACGGCACCGCCGGAGCCGACCTCTCGGACGAGCGGGTCCGCGCCGGGATCCTGCTCGCGGCGACCGGGCTCGCCGGGGACGACCTCGCGCCGTTCGCCCGCGAGCACTTCCCCTTCCTGCGGCCCTCGTTCGCCGAGCTGACCACACCGACCCTGGTCGTCGCGGGCGACCGTGACCAGTCGCGGATGTCGCGGCGCGGCCCCGACTGGTTCACCGACGCCTTCACGCACAGCCCCGGCGCCTCCGACCTGCTGACCCTCCACGGTGCGGAGCACTCGCTCGGCGGGATCGTCGGGGACTCGGTGGCGGAGACGACCGACGCGGACCCCGAGCGCGTCGCCGCGCTGCAGCGGCTGAGCACCGCCTACCTCCGCACCGCGCTCGGCGTCGATCCGCGGAGCTGGGGCGCCGCGCGGGACGCCTTCCGACACCACGGGGCCGCCCTCGGCCGGATCGACGGGAAGTAGCGGCTGCGGTCGACCCCCGGTGAGCACCGCCCGATGCGCGCGGTCCGCACGGCCGAGCGCGACCCCTCTCGATCCGTCGCGAACGGCCCGTCGTCGAGGGGCGGACGGGCCGTTCGCGACGGATGAGCAGAGCGGGTCCTGCCGTCAGCGCGGGGCGCGCAGCCCGGCGAGCGGGCCGTCGTGCAGCGGCTCCGTCTCCCAGCGGACGCGGGCGGTGCGGTCGGGACCGAGCTCGACGTGCAGGCGGTGCGGGGTCTCGAGGAACACGACGTCGATCAGGACGCCGTCGCCCGAGGGCCCGGCGCTCGCCGCGAACGGCCCGTCGACGGTCCAGGCTCCCGCGCCGGGCGTCACCGTGAAGCGCTCGTCGCCCTCGGTCAGCGCGAGCGTCCAGCCGCCCTCGTCGGCCGTCACCTCGACGACGTCAGGCCACGATCCGACCGGCGTGTAGCTCCCGGTCGCGGGGGAGGCGCCCTCGAGCGGGGGCAGGGCGAGCTCCGACAGCCGGTCGGCCAGTCGGGCGTCGGCCTCCGCCGTGGACCCTCGGCCGACGGCGGGGAGCAGGTGCTCCCAGGCGAGCGCGAGCAGCGTCTGCGTGTCCGAGGTCTGGCCGGTCAGCGCGATCACGAGCTCGTGCTCGGGCACGATCAGGCTGAACTGCCCGTACGCGCCGTCCGCGCGGTAGCCGTGCAGCGACCGCCAGAACTGGAAGCCGTAGCCCTGCTGCCAGTCCGGTCCGCCGTCCTCGTGGGTCGGAACGTGCGCGCGGGACGCCTCGGCGACCCATTCCGGCGAGAGGATCCGCCGGTCGCCCCAGCGCCCCTCCTGCAGGTACAGCAGTCCGAGTGCAGCGGCCGCCTCGGTGGTGGCGTGCAGCCCGCTGTAGCCGAGCTCGCGCCCCGAGTCGTCGCGATGCCAGGCGACCTCGCCGATGCCGAGCGGATCGAGCAGGCGCGGGCCCAGGTAGTCGGTCAGCGACTGCCCGCTCACGCGCTGCACGATCGCGGCGGCGGCGAAGGTGCAGGGCTGGTTGTAGGCGAAGACGCTGCCCGGCTCCTGCTCCGGCGGGAGGAGGAGGAAGCCGCGCACCAGGTCGACCGGATCCGTCTCCTCGGCGCGGTCGATCGTCTCGGCGGAGTGGCCGCTCGCCATCGCGAGGACGTGGCGGACGCGGATCGCACGCGAGCGCGGGTCGGTGATCTCGTCGTCGAGCTCGGGGAAGTACGAGAGGACGGTGGCGTCCAGGTCGACCAGGCCCTCGGCGACCGCGAGGCCGACGGCGGTCGCGGTGAAGCTCTTGCTCAGCGAGTAGAAGAGGTGCAGTCGCTCGGCCGAGTACGGCGCCCACCAGCCCTCGGCGACGACGTCGCCGCCCTGCACGACCATCAGCCCGTGCAGCTCGACGCCGGGAGCAGCCTCGACCCCGTCGACGAAGGCCAGCACTCCCTCGGCGTCGACGGAGCGGGCGGACGGGGTGCTTCTCGGCAGTGAGCGCGTCATCCTCCGATGCTACGACCGGCGCGGCGCCGCCTCCGCCCGGGGGCAGGTGGCGGCGCCGCCTAGGCGGTCGGCTCGGCGGGGAAGGGCCCGAGGCCGAGCAGGAAGCGGAGGATCGCGTCGGCCGGCACGCGCAGGGCGGGGCCGGAGCCGAGCTCCCATTCCGCGTCGGTCGGAGCGAGGGTGCGACCGCGGACGGCGGCGCGGATCGCGAGCGGCGCGCGCTGCAGGCGGTCCAGGGCCACCCCGCCGGTGATGCGGGAGGAGAGGGCGAGCGGCTCGGGGGAGAGCGCGAGCTCGGCGCGGACGACCTCGACCAGCTCGGCGACCGAGCGGGGACCCGCGCCGGCGCGGCGAGTGGAGGCGAGAGCGGCCAGGGCCGGGGCGATCTCGGCGGCAGGGGGAGGGGAGGAGGCCTCGCGGGCGCCCATCCGCGTCGCGAGGCGCTGGCCGGTGCTGCTCGAGAGCCGCACGACGAGCTCTCCGAGCAGGGCGTCCCGGGAGACGGCACTGGCCGCCTCGCCCTCCGTGGTGGAGGGGGAGGCGGCCAGGACGGCGAGGCGGTCGAGCCTCTCGGCGACGAGGGGGCGCCAGTCGTTGCTGACGCCCGTCTCGTCGACCGAGGGCCCGGTGCTCAGCGGCAGGAACCGCGACCAGTCGGGCACGACCGCAGGGCCTAGCGTCCGCCCGAGCGGCGCTTGTTGTAGACGTCGAAGGCGACCGCGAGCAGGAGCACGAGGCCCTTGACCGCCTGCTGCCACTCGATGCCGATGCCCATGATCGACATGCCGTTGTTCAGGACGCCGATGATGAGGCCGCCGATGATCGCGCCGCCGATGGTGCCGACGCCGCCCTGGACCGCCGCGCCGCCGATGAAGGCGGCCGAGATGGCCTCGAGCTCGAAGCCGTCGCCCGCCTTCGGGCCGGCGAGGTTGAGTCGCGCGGTGAAGACGAGGCCGGCCAGAGCCGCGAGGACGCCCATGTTGACGAACAGCCAGAAGGTGACGTTGCGGGTCTTGATGCCGGACAGCTCCGCGGCGTGCAGGTTGCCGCCGATCGCGTAGACGTGACGGCCGAAGACGGAGCGGTTCATGACCACGCCGTAGATCAGGACGAGCACGGCGAGCACGATCAGGGTGACCGGGATGCCCTTGAAGGTGGCCAGCGCGAAGGAGAAGGCCGCGATCACGACGGAGACGAGGACGAGCTTGGTGACGAACCAGGCGCCCGGCTCGACGCTCTGGGCGTACTTCTGGCGGCCGCGGCGGGTGCGCACGGACTGCACGGCGAAGGCGACGATCGCGAGCGCGCCGATGACGAGCGACAGCGGGTCGAGGTCGGTCTCGCCGAACAGGTCGGTGAGGAAGCCGTTGCCCAGCGCGCGGTACTCGGTCGGGAAGGAGCCGATGTTCGCGTTGCCGAGGACGACGAGCGCCAGGCCGCGGAAGATCAGCATGCCCGCCAGGGTCACGATGAACGCCGGGATCCCGACGTACGCGATCCAGAAGCCCTGCCACGCTCCGACCAGGGCGCCGATGAGGAGGGAGAGGACGATCGACAGCCACCACGGGAGACCCATGTTGACCGCGAAGACGCCCGAGATCGCTCCGACGAACGCCGCGACCGAGCCGACCGAGAGGTCGATGTGCCCGGCCACGATGACCATCACCATGCCGATGGCGAGGATCAGGATGTAGCCGTTCTGGACAATCAGGTTCGAGATGTTCTGGGGGCGGAGGAGGATGCCGCCGGTCATCACCTCGAACAGCAGCACCACCACGATGAGGGCGATGAAGATGCCGTTCTTGCCGAGGTCGCCCAGCACGTGGCTGAGGCGCTTCGTGAAGGCGTTCTCGGTGGGCTTCACCTGCGCACCGGCCGCGGTGGACGGTTCGTTCTGCAGATCGGTCATCGTTGCTTCTCCTGGGTCATGAGGGTGAGGACCGCCTCGGGCGTCGCCTCGGCGATGGGCAGCTCGCCCGTGATCCGGCCCTCCGACAGCGCGTAGACGCGGTCGCAGATGCCGAGCAGCTCCGGCAGCTCGGAGGAGATGACGATGATCCCCTTACCCTGCGCCGCGAGCCGGTTGATGATGGTGTAGATCTCGTACTTCGCACCCACGTCGATGCCGCGGGTGGGCTCGTCGAGGATGAGGACGTCCGGGTCGGAGTAGATCCACTTCGACAGGACGACCTTCTGCTGGTTGCCGCCGGAGAGCTTCCCGGTCTTGGCGAGCACGGTCGGCGACTTGATGTTCATGCTGCCGCGGTACTCGTTGGCGACCTCGAACTCGCGGTTGTCGTCGACGAGTCCGCCGCGGGCGACCTTGTCGAGCGACGCGAGCGAGATGTTCCGCTTGATGTCGTCGATCAGGTTGAGGCCGTAGTGCTTGCGGTCCTCGGTCGCGTAGGCGAGCCCGTGGGCGATCGCCTCCGAGACGTTGCGGATCTTGATCTCCTTGCCGGCCTTGAAGACCTGGCCCGAGATGCGGCTGCCGTAGGAGCGGCCGAAGAGGCTCATCGCGAACTCGGTGCGCCCGGCGCCCATGAGCCCGGCGATGCCGACGATCTCGCCGCGGTGCACCGACAGGTTGACCTTGTCCACCATGACGCGGGTCGGGTCCTGGGGGTGATGGGCCGTCCAGTCGACCACGCGCAGGATCTCCTCGCCGATGTGCGGCGTGTGGTCCGGGTAGCGGTGGTCGAGGTCGCGGCCGACCATGTCCTTGATGATGCGGTCCTCGGTGACGTCGTCGTGCGCGATCGTCTCGATGGTCTTGCCGTCGCGGATGACCGTGACGGTGTCCGCGATCTTCTTGATCTCGTTCAGCTTGTGGCTGATGATGATCGACGTGATGCCCTGCTCCTTGAGGTGCAGGATCAGATCGAGCAGGTGGTCCGAGTCCTCGTCGTTCAGGGCCGCGGTGGGCTCGTCGAGGATGAGCAGCTTGACCCGCTTGGAGAGCGCCTTCGCGATCTCGACGAGCTGCTGCTTGCCGACTCCGATCTCCATGATCTTGGTGGTCGGGTTCTCGCGCAGACCCACGCGGGCCAGCAGCGCCGCCGCCTCCTGGTTGGTCTTGTTCCAGTCGATCAGGCCGCCGAAGCCGCGCACCTCGTTGCCGAGGAAGATGTTCTCCGCGATGGAGAGGTAGGGGCTGAGGGCCAGCTCCTGGTGGATGATGACGATGCCCTTCGCCTCCGAGTCGCGGATGCTGGAGAACTGCATCACCTCGTCCTCGAAGACGATGTCGCCCTCGTAGGTCCCGTGCGGGTAGACGCCCGACAGGACCTTCATCAGCGTCGACTTGCCGGCGCCGTTCTCCCCGCAGATCGCGTGGACTTCGCCGCGCTGTGCGTTGAGCGTGACGTCCTGGAGCGCCTTCACGCCCGGGAACGTCTTGGTGATGCCGCGCATCTCGAGGATGTTCGAGGTCACGCCGCCTCCCTTCCTTCGTAGTGGGGGAGGGCGCCCAGTGGGCGCCCTCCCGGGGTGTTCCTTCTCGGGTGAGGAGAGAGGACTAGCCGTTCACTTCCGCGTCGGTGTAGTAGCCGCCGTCGACGAGGACGGACTGGATCTGGTCCTTGGTGACGATGACCGGCTCGAGCAGGAAGGACGGGACGACCTTCTTGCCGTTGTCGTAGGTGTCGGTGTCGTTGACCTCGGGCTCGGTGCCCTCGAGCACGGCCTGGGCCATCTTCACGGCCTCCTTGGCGAGCTCGCGGGTGTCCTTGTAGATGGTCGCGTACTGCTCGCCGGCGATGATCGCCTTGACGGAGTCGAGCTCGGCGTCCTGACCGGTGATGATCGGGAAGTCGGAGCCGACGGTGTAGCCGGCGTCGGTCAGAGCCGAGATGATGCCGCGGCTGAGGCCGTCGTAGGGCGAGAGGACGCCCTGGACCTTGGAGCCGTCGGAGTACGTCTTGGTGAGGATGTCCTCCATGCGGCTCTGGGCGACCTCGCCGTCCCAGCGGAGCGTGGCGACGGTGTTGAAGTCGGTCTCGCCGGACTTCACGACGAGCGTCTTGTCGTCGATGTACGGCTGGAGGGTGTCCATCGCGCCGTTGAAGAAGAACGTGGCGTTGTTGTCGTCGGGGCTGCCGGCGAACAGCTCGACGTTGAACGGGCCGGCGGGGGCGTCGGCGGCCTTCGCGCCGGTGAGGTCGGTGAGACCGAGGCCCGCGAGGAGCGAGGTGGCCTGCTGGACGCCCACCTTGTAGTTGTCGAACGTGGCGTAGTAGTCCACGTTCTCGGAGTCGCGGATGAGGCGGTCGTAGGCGATGACGGGGATGTCGTTGGCCTTGGCCTCCTCGAGCACGCTCGTGAGGGTGGTGCCGTCGATCGAGGCGACGATCAGGGCCTTGGCGCCCTTGGTGATCATGTTCTCGAGCTGCGAGACCTGGGTGGGGATGTCGTCCTCGGCGTACTGCAGGTCGACCTGGTAGCCGGCCTCCTCGAGCTGCGACTTGACGTTGTTGCCGTCAGCGATCCAGCGCTCGGACGACTTGGTCGGCATCGCGACGCCGACGAGGCCGCCGTCGCCGGATCCCGAGCCCGAGCCGCCACCGGTTCCGGAGGAGCAGGCGGCGAGGGAGAGGATCATCGCTCCGCCGGCGATGCCGGCGATGAGAGCGCGCTTCATTGTGGTCACTGTGATTCCTTCGTCATTGAATGCAGTGGATGCAGGGCCGCCCTCGGGATCGGGGCGGAGATGTGATGCCATGTGAGCGATCACATTGCGTCATGCTAGACCCGACGGCGCCGTTCGTGTCAACGCGCACGTCTCGACTCGGTAACGGGACACCGGCGGCGCGTCGTCCGCTCTCGGAGCGGTGCTGTCAAGGGTCCCCGGCCCCGGAAGGGAGCCGGAGCCGTCGGCGTTGCGTCCAGCACTGTCGAAAGGACGCACACCATGACGAAGACCTGGTTCATCACCGGCGCCTCGAAGGGCTTCGGCCGCGAGTGGGCCGAGGCGGCGCTCGAGCGCGGCGACTCGGTCGCCGGCACCGCCCGCCGGATCGAGACCCTCGACGCCCTCGTCGAGGAGTACCCCGACACGTTCCTCCCGCTGACCCTCGACGTGACCGACCGCGCGGCCGGCTTCGCCGCTGTGCAGGCCGCGGCCGAGCGGTTCGGCCGGCTGGACGTCGTGATCAACAACGCCGGCTACGGGCACTTCGGCATGATCGAGGAGCTCACCGAGGAGGAGGTCCGCGCGCAGCTCGAGACCAACGTCTTCGGCGCCCTCTGGGTCACCCAGGCCGCGCTGCCGATCCTCCGCGAGCAGGGCTCGGGCCACATCGTCCAGGTGTCGAGCATCGGCGGCATCAGCGCGTTCCCCTCGATCGGCGCGTACCACGCGTCGAAGTGGGCGCTCGAGGGCTTCACCCAGTCGCTGGCCGCCGAGGTCGCCGGCTTCGGGATCCACGTGACCCTCGTCGAGCCCGGCGGGTACTCGACCGACTGGTCCGGTCCCTCCGCGTCGCGCAGCGAGCCGATCGCCGCGTACGACGAGGTCCGGGAGGCAGCGAGCCGACGCCCGTCCGCCGCTCAGCAGGGCGACCCGCGGGCCTCGCGCCTCGGGATCCTCGCGGTCGTGGACGCGGACGAGCCGCCGCTGCGGATCTTCTTCGGGCGCGCGCCGCTGGGCATCGCGACGGCGGACTACGAGTCGCGCCTCGAGACCTGGAAGCGCTGGAACGACGTGTCGATCGCCGCTCACGGCGAGTGATCCCGGGCGGTCGCGGCGCGAGGGCGTCGCGGCCGCCGGTCAGCGCGAGGCGGTGACGCTCGCGCTCCGGGGGACGGCCGTGGATCCGCGGACGACCAGCTGCGGAGCGATCGGCGCCGCCTTCTCCGGCCGGTCGCCCTCGATCAGGCTGAGCAGCGCGGCCACGCACCGGCGTCCGAGCTCCACGAAGTCCTGGCGGACGCTGGTCAGCGGCGGCCAGTAGAACGCAGCCTCGGGGATGTCGTCGAAGCCGATGACGCTGACGTCCTCCGGCACGCGGACCCCGCGCTCGTGGAACGCGCTCATCAGTCCGAGCGCCATCTGGTCGTTCCCCGCGAACACCGCGGTGAAGTCGAGGAAGCGCGAGAGCTCGAGGCCCACGCGGTGGCCGCGCTCGGCGCTCCAGTCGCCGAGCAGCGGCGGGCGCAGCGGGATCGAGCGGTGGTCGAGCTCGGCGAGGTAGCCGCGCATCCGCGCCTCGGCCTCGATCCAGTCCTGCGGGCCGGCGAGGTGCACGATCTCGGTGTGCCCGAGGTCGATCAGGTGCCCGGTGGCGATGCGGGCGCCGGCCATCTGGTCGACGTAGAGCGCGTCGTCGCGGTCGTCCTCGCTCGTCTGCAGCGTCACGTGCGGGATGCGCAGCGCGACTCCGGAGAGGATGTCGAAGACGCGGATCTGCGGGGCGACGACCACGAGGCCCTCGACCGCCTGGTTGAGCAGATGCCGGATCCCGGCCTGGATCGACGCGCCGTCGGTGCCGTCGACGTTGGCCGTGACGACGAGGTAGCCCGCGTCGCGCGCCGCCACCTCGATGGCCTGGATGCTGGAGGCCGGACCGTACTGCAGGCTCTGCGAGGACAGCACGCCGACGGTGCGGGTGCGGCTGGTGACCAGTGCCCGCGCGGCGAGGTTGGGGCGGTAGTCGAGCTCGGCCATGACCTCGAGCACGCGCTTCTTCGTCTCGGCGCGCAGGCTCGGGTGGTCGTTCAGGACCCGGGAGACGGTCTGGTGCGAGACGCCGGCCGCGCGGGCGACGTCGTAGATGCTCGGCGCCCGCGACGCGGGCCTGTCTTCCGGCATCGGGCACCGCGGCTCTCTGTGATCGGCGCCTCCGACGCAGGACCGGGGCGCCCTCACGGGCGGCTCGCCCGTCCGCGGGCGCGTGTGAGCACACTTTACGTCCCTCGGCGCGGGGGCCTGCACACCGACGGAACCTCGACGGCTCGGACGGGTGCCGCTCCCGGATCGGCCGGACGTTCCGGCACCGCTGGTGCGGGCGCGCCGGAACGACGCGATCCGCGCCTCCGCCCCGCGGTCGTCGCAGCGGGTGGTCGCCGCGGTCGGGTCAGCCGTCGAAGACCTCGGCCGAGGCGAAGGCCGCATCGGAGCGGAGCACGGCGACGAGGTCCGCGGGACAGTCCTCGAAGGCCGTCCTCTCCGGACCGGGAGGCGTGTGCGCTTGGACGTCGACGACGGATCCCTGGGGCGCGACGGCGTCGGGCGATCACAGGCGCCACCCTGCGGTCCGGGGTACTTTCCTGCGTGTGAACGACAGCGACGAGAAGTCAGGGAGAGGCTGGCGCATCGATCTCGGCGAGCCGCCGGAGAGCGTGTCCGGCGATGTCGTCGACGCTCTCGATAAGGTGTCCGCGGAATTCGCGGCATTCCGGAGCGGGACTTCCGGCGAGGGCGGAGAAAGGGCCGCGGCCCTCCGCGGAGCCGCCCGACTCGGGGCCGGAGAGCACCGGCTCGCCGTCGCCTCGGGGCTGACGCGGGAAGGCGTCCGCGCCTTTCTCGCGGGGGGATGACAAGCCGTCGAAGAGGCGGTTCCCCCGTGCCTCGACAAGCCGGCGCCGAAGGAAGAGAAAGGCCTCGAGAAGGCGCGGCATCCGGAGAGATCGGAGACGACGAATGGACGACGAGGAGTGGGCTCGGTACCTTCTCGCGATGGAGCGCCGAGCACCGACGAATCAGGACGGCGCGACCGCGGAACGCCGTGACGCGATGGTGGCGGCCGTCCTGCGGGAGGTGGACGCGGTCGATCCGTACGGACTCGAGCCGGGTCGCGAGGACGGCGCTCCCCGCGACGAGTACGCGTCTGAGGCGGCCCCGATCGCGAGCATCCTCCTGCGCCGAGGACGGATCACCGGCGAGGAGCTCGACTCCGTCTGGCGGTTCTGGTTCGGCGAGCCGCTGAGCGCCCTGCTCGGCGACGGCTTCGCCCCGCTCCTGGCGCGGCTCGACCGGCTCGCTCCTCCCTCGGCGGAGGACTGACGGGCGTCGGGTTCCGGCGGCGGACCGGCCGCGATCCCGCGTCCCGGGTCGCTCCGCCCAGCTCCGCCCAGCTCCGCCTAGCTCCGCTCGCGGAAGAAGCGGATGAGCTCGCGCAGGGCCGGGAGCGTCGCGCTCTCGGCCTCGGCGTCGTCGAGGTCGTCGAAGGAGGTGCGGAGCCCGGCGGCGTCGGCGTCGGCGGCGGACTCGAACGCCATCGACCACTCCGGGAACAGCCGCTCCCGGATCGGCTCCTCGAGGAGGGTGCGCAGCTGCGCGTGGCGCTCGTCGGCGGCGATGACGGCCATCCGCTCGCGCAGGACCGCTTCCGGCCCCTCGAGCACTTGGAGGAATCGGCCGTCGCGGTGCAGGAGCATGCCGGTCAGGCCGAGGCGCTCGTTGTTCGCGCGGCACTGGGCGAGCAGCGCGGGGAGGTCGGCGTCCGTGAAGCCGGCGGAGGTGCGGCTGGAGTAGACGAGGGAGAGCATGGCGTCCGTTCCTGAGGGGGGAGGCGGGCGCCTCCGCTCCCAGTGGACCACCGACAGCGCCTCCCGCACGGCCACTTCCGCCGGGAGCGGCGGGCTGCTAGAGCTAGCCGACCGTGATCGGAGCGGCGGACGGACGGGTGCCCTGCCGCATCCAGACGAAGAACCCGACCAGGGTGAACGCGCCGTAGAAGACGTACATCAGCCCCGACGCGTAGTAGCCGGCCGAGAACAGCAGCGGCACGCCGACCAGGTCGACGGCCACCCAGATGAGCCAGAACTCGGTCCAGCCCTTCGCCATGCCGTAGGTGGCGAGGACGGAGCCGACGAAGATCCACGCGTCGCTCCAGACCGGCTCGTAGGAGCCGAGCGCGCGGAAGACCGGGGTCAGCACCGCGGTGCCGCCGACCATCCCGAGCACCAGCAGGCCGCGGGTGCGCCACGACGCCCAGCGCGGCTCGATCAAGGTGGTCGAGTCGTCGGGGCGGTGGGTCCACCGGTACCAGCCGTAGACGCTGACCAGGATGAACATCACCTGCCGCCCGGCCTGGCCGAGCAGGTTGACGGGGTTCGGAGTGCCGAACAGGGCGCCCATGAAGACCGTGAACAGCAGCACGTTGCCGATGAGGCCGACGGGCCAGGCCCAGACCTTCCGCCGCATCCCGCCGAGGGCGCTGAGGAGCCCGAAGACGTTGCCGATGACCTCCCGCCAGAGGACGGTCTGCTCGCCGATGACGATCTGCGCGTCGAACAGCCAGTGCACGAGGTCCACGAGGCCTTCTTCCTGAGTCGGGTTGCCGGGTGGTGCAACCCTGCCCCATCCCGGGCCATTCCCGTCGCGGGCTGATGAGGGCGCCGCGCTCGGACCACGCTGGATCCCGCTCCGGGGCGGGGAGCGCGACCGGCGCCCCGCTGTGCCGCCGCGACCGTAGGCTGGCGGGATGACGTCCCGGGTGCGACTCCTGCTGGCCTCGTCGCACCCCGGGCCGACCGTGACGGTCACCGTGCTGGCGACCGTGATCGCGGCGGCGTCCGGGCATCCGCTCGGGCAGGTCGTGCTGGTGGCGCTCGCCGTGCTGCTCGGGCAGCTCTCGATCGGGCTCGCGAACGACTGGATCGACGCCGACCGCGACCGCGCGGTGGGGCGCACCGACAAGCCGGTCGCGCAGGGGCTGATCGGCGTGGGCGCCGTCCGCACCGCCGCACTGGGGACGGCCGCGGCCGCCGTGGTGCTCTCGCTGCTGCTCGGACCGGTCGCCGCGGTCGCGCACCTGGTGCTGGTCGCCGCGGGCTGGGCCTACGACGCGGGGCTCAAGCGCACGGTCTGGTCGGTCGCTCCGTTCCTGGTCGCCTTCGGTCTGCTGCCGGTGGTGGCGGTGGCGGCGGGCGACGGCCGGGTCCCCGCCTGGTGGGCGATCGCGACCGGCGCCGTGTTCGGCGTCGCGATCCACTGCACGAACGTGCTCCCCGACCTGGTCGACGACGAGGCCACCGGGGTCCGCGGCTTCCCGCACCGCCTCGGCCTGCGGCTCTCCGGAGTCGTCGCCTTCGGGTCGCTGGTGGTCGCCGCGCTGCTCGTGCTCGTCGGACAGCTCGTCGGCGACCAGCCGGTGCGCGGGACGGGCGTGGTGCTCGCGGTGATCGGGACCCTCGCGGTGGTCGTGCTCGCCGCGGCGGGCATCCGCCTGGTGCTGACCGGCCCGCCCACGCGCACCCTGTTCCGGCTGGTGATCGCGGCCTCGCTCGTGCTGGTGGTCGAGCTCGGGCTGGCGGGCGCGCGGCTGGTCGGCTGACCGGCCGCCCTCAGGACCAGCGCATCGCGTAGACGCGGGCGAGCAGGTCCGAGGTCGGCAGGGCGAGGGCGGTGCGGAGGAACGCCTCGCGGCCGCGGTGTGCGAGCGAGCCGAGCGGGCGTCCGAGGGCCATGTTCGCCTCCGCCTGCCGCGCCGCGCGCCGGGCCGCGGTGGTGCGCCGCCGGGCGAAGCCGGGCCAGGGGCCGGCCTCGCCGCGGCGCACGGCACCGGCCAGGAGCGGGGCGAGCTCGGCGGCGTCGAGCCAGCCGAGGTTCATGCCCTGCCCGCCGATCGGACTGATCTCGTGCGCGGCGTCGCCGATGAGCACGACGCGGCCGACGCCCATCCGCTCGGCCTCGCGGCGCCGCACCTGGAAGCCGCTGAGCATCGTGCAGGTCTCCGGGTCGGCGTCGGCGCCCGTCCGGTCGCGGACAGCGGCGGCCAGGGCGCGCGCGGCCTCCTGGTCGGGGGCCTCCTCGGGCCGCCAGGCGGGGGCGCCGAGGGAGCGGTCGGGGCCGCTCAGGGCGACGTACCGGCGCCGACCGCCCGGGAGCGGGAAGGACTCCACCACTCCGGCCGGACCGACGTCGACCAGCGCGGTGCCGGTGAGACCGCCGGGCTCGGGGTCGGCGAAGTCGCCCATCACGTAGCGGTCCGGGTAGTCGCGGCCGGTGGTGCGGATCCCGAGCAGGTCGCGGACGGTGCTCCGGGCGCCGTCGGCTCCCACGACGAAGGCGGCGCGGACGGAGACCGGCTCGCCGCCCGGTCCGGTGCCGGTCGCCTCGACGGTGGAGCCGCGACGGAGCAGGCCGGTCAGCGCGACCCCGGGGCGCAGCGCGTCCGGGGCCGCCGCCTCGAGGCGCTCGCGGAGGATCGCCTCGGTGCGGTGCTGGTCGAGGGTGACGACGTAGGGGTGCGTCGCGGAGGCGCGCGCGAACGAGAGCGTGCCGAGGGTGCGGCCCCGGCTGCGCGCGACGCCCTCGCGGACCCGGGTGGCCTCGGCCAGCACGGGAGCATCGGCGCCGACCGCCGCGAACGCGTCGAGCGACGGCGGATGGATGCCGATCGCCCGCGAGCCGCGCGGCACCGAGGAGCGCCGCTCCCACACCTGCACGTCCACCCCGGCCCGCGCCAGGAGCGCGCCGAGCAGGAGTCCGACCGGACCGCCGCCGACCACGAGCACGTCCGTCTCCGCTGTCACGGGTCGAGCCTAGGGAGCGGCGGCGCGGCGGGCGAGGGGGTGCGCTCGACCGCCGCGCGTGCTCAGGGTGCGAGCGGAGGTGTCAGAGCGCGTCGACGGCGGCGAGGATCTCCTCGGTCTCCGTGCGCGTCGTGTAATCGACGTGCACGTCCGCCGTGCGGACGATCCGGTCGGCGTCGACGACCAGGACGGTCGGGTACGGGACGGCCGGGGTGTCGTCGGCGTTGCTGTCCTTCACGGCGAAGCCGAGCGCGGTGTGCGCCTCCTGCGCCTCGCCGCTGGGGGCGGTGACGATGCCGAGAGCGCTCGCGAGCGTGTTGCCGGGGTCGGAGACGACGGTGAAGCCCAGGTCGCCGTTCGCGACCGCCGCGCGCGACCCGTCGGGGGTCTGCGGGCTGATCGCGACGAGGGCGACTCCGCGCGACGCGAGCTCGGGGGCGAGGGTCTCGTTGTAGTGCTTGAGCGTGATGTTGCAGTACGGGCACCAGGCTCCGCGGTAGAAGACGAGGACAGCCGGGCCTGCGCCGAGGACGTCCGCGAGGTCGACGGTGTCGCCGTCGACGGTCACGACGGAGGCGGCGGGGAGCGCGTCGCCGGCGGTGACGGCTCCGCTCGGGGCGCCGGCGGCGACGAGGTCGTCGCGCTCGCCGGAGAAGACGGCGGCGAGCTCGGGGCCGACCGTCTCGTCGAAGCCGACGGTGAACTCGTCGAGCTGGGTGCGGACGGAGGTGCTGGTCATCGGAAGTCCTTCGGTCGTGACGGTCGTGGTCCCCCGTCCGGGAGCCTAGGCACGCAGGGGACCGGGCGCCGGGCGCCCGTCACGCGGCGTCACACGACGGCCGACGCGTGTCGGCCGGCGTGCGTGGGGCCCGGCCCTGTCGCTCCGTCGCTCCGTCACTCCGGGGCGACGACCAGCTCGCCGCCGGCGGAGCGCGAGACGCACGGCATGATCCAGCGGTCCTGCTCCTCGGGGGTCAGCACCAGGTCGCGGTGCTCCGCCGTCCCGCCGACGAGGCGCAGGCGGCAGGTGCCGCAGGTGCCCGACTCGCAGGAGGAGTCGACGTCGATCCCGGAGGAGCGGAGCGCGGTGAGGAGCGAGCGGTCGGCCGGGACCTCCACGACGGCGCCGGTCGGCTCCCAGACGGCGGCGAAGGGGACGGCCCGGTCGCCGACGGCGTCGACGCCCGCGAAGTCCTCGACGTGGATCCGGCTCGGGCGCCAGTGCATCGTGAGGGCGAGGACCTCGTCGATCAGCGCGGACGGACCGCAGCAGTAGATCCGGGCGTCGTCGTCGGGCTCGGCGACGAGCGGCCAGAGGTCGAGCCGGCCGTGGATCGCACTGTGGTGCACGAGGGAGCCGTCGGCGGAGAACTCGTCGAGCCACGCGGTGTCCTCGGGGGTGCGGCTGAGGTAGACGACCTGCACGGCCGAGCCCTGCGCCCGGAGCTCGGCGGCCATGGCGCGGATCGGGGTGACCCCGATCCCGCCGGCGATCAGGAGGTAGCGGGCGGCGGGCCGGAGGGCGAAGGTGTTCGCGGGCGGCGCGGAGGAGAGGACGTCGCCGACGCGGACGTCGTCGTGGAGGCTCCGCGATCCGCCCCGGCCCCCGGGCTCCCGGCGCACCGCGATCGCGTAGTGCGACGGCTCCGCGGATCCCGGCTCGACCAGGCTGTAGCTGCGGCGCTCGCCGGAGGGGGTCGTGAGCGTGAGGTGTGCGCCGGCGGAGTAGCCGGGCAGCGGGGCGCCGTCCTCGCTCCGCAGCACGAAGCGGGTGACGGCCGGGGTGAGCGCCTCGCGCTCGGCCACCACGAGCCGCAGCTCAGCCACGGAGCACCAGCTCGTCGCCCACGCCGAGCGTGCCGCCGTCGAGGACCTCCGCGTAGACGCCGAGGAGCTCGTGGCCGTAGGTCTCGTGCAGCAGCCGGGGGACCGGCAGGTCGCGCCGACCGGTGCCCGGCTCGACCTCGGTCGCGGCGCACCGCTCGGTGGCCTTCGTGATCCGCAGCCGCAGCCCGCCCGCGGTCAGCTCGCGCCCGAGCAGCTCGAGCTCGCTCCACGCCGGCAGCCCCTCGAGATGGATGTTCCCGCGGAACCGCAGCGGATCGACGCTCCGGCCGGTGCGCTCGGCGAGGTCGCGGACACTCGCCAGGTTGATCAGCGAGACGTACTCCATCTCGACATCGGAGTTGTGGGCCGTGTCGGTGTAGCGGCGCCCCGCGTCCTGGGCGATCACGGGCTCGACGCCGGGCGGCAGGTCGAGCACGCGGGCGGCGAAGGAGCGCAGTGCGGCCCGGCCGTCCTCCGCGCCGAGGTCGGCGGAGAGGACCCGGTGGCCGCGGACGTCGACGGTGAGCGCTCCGCTGTCGGGGTCGAGGTGCGTGGTCAGGCCGGCGAGGCGCGCCTCGGCGACGAGCACGAAGTACTCGCGCTTGGAGATGCCGTGCCGCATGCCGGGCCGGTAGGCGCCGCCGGGGCGGGCGAGGGCGATCGTGCGGTCGAAGGGGACGCCGCGGCCGGCGGTGAGTTCGACGCGGGGGAGCGGCTGCGGGGTCAAGCCCTTCACCGGGTAGACGAAGAGGCCGTCCACGCGTGTCGTCATGCCCCCATCCTGGCGCATCGCCGGGGAGCCGGCAGGGCCGTCGCGGCGCAGCGGAGCGCGAGGAACGGACGCGGCGCCGTGCGGATCCTGCGAGGGCGGGCGGAGGGATCCGCTCCGCGGGCCTCGTCAGTACTGGAGCGAGAGGCCGACCAGGGGCGGGATGACGAGCGCGCCCAGCTCGACGATCGCGACGCTCGCGCCGACGCCGAGCGTGACGGCCGAGAGCAGCCGGGCGCGGTCCTTCCGCGCGACGCCGATGACGCCGACGATCGCGGTCGCCGTCGCGAGCACGAGCATCGTGACCCCGAGGGCGGCGAAGAGCGCCCCGATCTGCGTGGTGTCGAAGCCGCCCTGGAACGCGAGGACCGGGATGGCCGTGGTGAGCGCGGTCCGCCCGATCTGCGCGAGGACGAGGACGATCGCGAGGACGAGGCCGACGATGCCGACGACGTCCGGGCGGACGGGTGGTGTGCTGGGACCCGCGCGGACCTCCGCGGTCGGCGGGACGTCGTGTCCTGTTCGCCTGCCCCCCCTTGCCCGCGCGCCGCTCCGCGCGCACGCTGGAGTCATGACCGCCTGGAGCCCTCTCGAGATCGTCGGCGCCGTGGTGATCGCCCTCGCGCTGATCGGGCTCGCCGTCGCGGCCGTGGCGGTCGGAGCGGGCGACGAGATCGCGTTCATCGGCGTGCTGGTCGCCTTCGCGGTCGCGGTCACCGGGCTCGGCCTCCACATCGCCGGCCGCGAGGCGCGGTGCCGCCGCGACAACCGGTGACGCCGAAGCGCTTCCGCCGCGACGACCGCTGAGGAGGTGCGCTCCCGCCGCGGCGGCCGCTCAGCGGGACGCGCCCCGCCGCGACGGCCGCTGATCGGGGGGCGCCCCGCCGCGACGGCACTCGGCCGGTCAGTGCCCGAGCTCCACCAGCAGCACGCCGGCGATGATCAGGCCGATCCCGCCGAGCATCGTCCAGGTCAGCGGGTCCTGGAACAGCCAGCGGCCGAGCACTGCCGTCAGCGCGACTCCGACCGCCGCCCAGATCCCGTAGGCCACCCCGATCGGCATGCCCTGCGCGAGCGCCCCGGCCAGCAGCGAGAACGCGACGACGTAGCCGACTCCGACCACGACGTACCAGCGCTTCCGGCCGTCCGTCGCGGGTTTGAGGCTCATCGTCGCGGCGACCTCGGTGAGGATCGCGCCCGAGAGCAGCAGCCAGGCCATCAGCGCACCGCCCGGCGTGCGGCCTGCGCTCGCTGCGAGCCGATCTCGACCAGCAGCACGCCCGCGATGATCAGCACCAGCCCGATCGTCATCACGCCCGTCAGCGGCTGCCCGAAGAGCACGGCCGCGAGGACCGCCGTCAGCGCGACTCCGCACGCGCCCCACACGCCGTAGGCGACTCCGATCGGCATGCCGGCCTTGAGCACCCGGCTGAGGAGGACGAACGCCGCCAGGTAGCCCGCCACCACGAGGGCGTACCAGCCCGGCGACTCGATGGCGGCCTGGAGGGCGAGCGACGCCGTCACCTCGGTGAGGATCGCGCCGGTGAGGAGCACCCAGCTCATCGCGTGCCGTCGGATCGGGTCATCCGGCCAGCGTAGGGCGGGCGCGGAGGCGGGGGCCGCGGAACGAGGGCTCAGCGCGCGGGGAGGGGTGGGAACGATCGTTCTCCGGGCAGTGGCGCGCTCACCGCGCGAAGTGCTCGCGCACCTCCGCCTGCCAGCGCTCGCGGTCCTCCTCCGTGATGAACGCCGCGTCGAAGGAGTTGAGCGCCAGCTGCTCGAGCTGCGCGTCGTCAATCCCCAGCTCCTCGACCAGGGCGCGGTAGTTCTCGTCCACGTAGCCGCCGAAGTAGGGCGGGTCGTCGCTCGAGACCGTCACGACGAGTCCCTCGCGGAGCATCGCGGGCAGCGGGTGGTCGGCCATCGTGTCCACCGCGCGCAGGGCGACGTTCGACAGCGGGCACACCGTCACCGGGATGCGGCGCTCGCGGAGCATCGCGACCACCTCCGGGTCCTCCATCGCGCGGATCCCGTGGTCGATCCGCTCGACCTTCAGCAGCTCGACGGTGGCCGCGACCGTCTCCGGCCCGCCCTCCTCGCCGGCGTGCGCGACCAGGCGCAGTCCCTCCGCCGCGGCGCGCGCGTAGACGTCGACGAACAGCTCCGGGCCGAAGCCCACCTCGTTCGAGTCGAGCCCGACGCCGATGATGTGCTCGCGCCAGGGGAGGATCGCCGTCAGCATCTCGTCGGCCGCGTCGGCGCCCAGGTCGCGGAGGAAGCACATGATCAGGTCCGTCGAGATCCCGTGGGTCTCCTCGCTCCGACCGAGCGCACGGGTGATCCCGCTCATCACGGTGTCGAGCGCGACGCCGTTGCCGAGGTGCGTCTGCGGGTCGAAGAAGATCTCGGCGCGGCGGACGTTCGCCTTCTGCGCCCGGTCGAGGTAGCCGGTCGCGAGCTCGAAGAAGTCCCGCTCCGTCTTCAGCACGGTGAGGTTCGAGTAGTGCAGCTCCAGGAACGACGCGAGGTCGGTGAAGGAGTACCGCGCGCGGAGGGCGTCGAGATCCTCGGTGGGCAGGGCGACCCCGTTGCGGCGCGCCATCTCGACGATGTGCTCGGGCTCGATCGTGCCCTCGAGGTGGATGTGCAGCTCGGCGCTGGGCGGGGCGGGTAAGG
>NZ_PSVF01000035.1:0-29252 GCF_002931975.1 Rathayibacter sp. AY1F3
CCGCCGCGGAGCCCCCGCCCCCGACTCCGAGGCCGCCCGCGTCTACCGCCACCTCAAGGAGGTGTTCGGCGCCGACGGCCCTCGCCGCATCCGGAAGACCGTCGAGCGCGCCGAGCCCAAGGGCGACGCGATCCCGTTCGGCAAGGGCCGCGACCCGCACGACCTCGGCGACGTCCTCGACTCCCTCACCGTGAAGCTCGGCTGGACGGCACCGCTGGCGCAGGGCGACCTGATGTCGTCGTGGACGGCGATCGCCGGCGAGGAGACCGCGAAGCACTCGACTCCGGTGGGCGTCGTCGACGGCGTGCTGACGGTCGCGTGCGAGTCCACGGCGTGGTCGACGCAGCTCCGGCTGATGCGGATCGAGATCATGAACCACATCGCGGTGAACTTCCCCGACGCGGGCATCGCGTCGATCCGTTTCCAGGGCCCGGACGTCCCGAACTGGAAAAAGGGTCCCAGGTCGATTCCAGGGCGTGGTCCGCGCGACACCTACGGCTGAGGACGCATTTTCGGTCGACCGCCGATCTTTCGCGCCTCAGATCGCCGTCCAGCGCTTCGGATCGACTCGGCACGCGGTAGAATGGAGGGCCGCCGAACCGCAGTGACGCCGCCGCGCGGGCGATCTCCAGATCACCGTGCGCGTCGCGACGGACCGTCAGAGGAGAACTCCACAGCTATGACTCACGAGCCGAACGACTCCACGTCACCCGCAGCGAACGACCTGGACGCGAACGGCTCAGCAGCCCCCTCCGCTCCGCACGAGAGCATGTCGACCAAGTCGTCCGGCGACTACGGCGCGAATCAGATCCAGGTCCTCGAGGGCCTCGAGGCGGTCCGCAAGCGCCCCGGCATGTACATCGGATCCACGGGTCCGCGCGGTCTGCACCACCTGGTCTACGAGATCGTCGACAACGCCGTCGACGAGGCGCTCGCGGGCTACTGCGACAACATCGAGATCCTGATGCGAGCCGACGGAGGCGTCACCGTCTCCGACAACGGCCGCGGCATCCCGGTCGACATGCATCCGACCGAGGGCATCTCCACGGTCGAGCTGGTCCTCACCGTGCTCCACGCCGGCGGCAAGTTCGGCGGAGGCGGCTACGCGGTCTCCGGCGGCCTGCACGGCGTCGGCTCCTCCGTGGTCAACGCGCTCTCGACGCGCCTCGACGTCGAGGTCAAGCGCCAGGGTGCCGTGTACCGGATGAGCTTCACCGACGGAGTGCCGGACGCCCCGCTCGAGAAGGGCGAGGCCAGCGACGAGACCGGCACGACGATCACCTTCTGGCCCAACGCCGGCATCTTCGAGACGGTCGAGTTCGACTACGAGACCCTGCGCGCGCGCTTCCAGCAGATGGCGTTCCTCAACAAGGGCCTGCGCATCGCGCTGACCGACCAGAACGAGGTCGAGTTCGAGGGGGAGGGCGAGAACGAGACCGAGGGCGACCGGACCGACGTCTTCCACTACGAGAAGGGCCTCGTCGACTACGTCGAGTACATCAACTCGCTGAAGAAGTCGGACCTCGTGCACTCCGAGATCATCGACTTCGAGTCCGAGGACACCGAGCGCCGCATCTCGCTCGAGGTCGCGATGCAGTGGACCACGGCCTACACCGAGAGCGTCCACACCTACGCCAACACCATCAACACCCACGAGGGCGGCACCCACGAGGAGGGCTTCCGCGCCGCGCTGACCACGCTGGTCAACCGCTACGCGCGCGCGAACAACCTGCTCAAGGAGAAGGACGAGAACCTCTCGGGCGACGACATCCGCGAGGGCCTCACCGCCGTCGTGTCGATCAAGCTCGGCGAGCCGCAGTTCGAGGGCCAGACCAAGACGAAGCTCGGCAACACCGAGGCGAAGGCGTTCGTGCAGCGCGTGGCCGGCGAGCAGCTGGCCGACTGGTTCGACCGCAACCCGAGCCAGGCGAAGGACATCATCCGCAAGGCGATCCAGGCGGCCTCCGCCCGTATGGCGGCGCGGAAGGCGCGCGAGACCGCCCGCCGCAAGGGCCTGCTCGAGGGCGGCGGCATGCCGGGCAAGCTCAAGGACTGCCAGTCCAAGGACCCGTCGATCTCCGAGATCTTCATCGTCGAGGGCGACTCGGCGGGAGGATCCGCGGTGCAGGGCCGCAATCCCGAGACGCAGGCGATCCTCCCCCTCCGCGGCAAGATCCTCAACGTCGAGAAGGCGCGGCTCGACCGCGCTCTCGGCAACAACGAGGTCCAGGCGATGATCACGGCGTTCGGCGCAGGCATCGGCGAGGACTTCAACCCCGACAAGGCGCGGTACCACAAGATCATCCTGATGGCCGACGCCGACGTCGACGGCCAGCACATCACGACGCTGCTGCTGACGCTCCTCTTCCGCTACATGCGCCCGCTGATCGACCTCGGCTACGTGTACCTCGCGCAGCCGCCGCTGTACCGCCTCAAGTGGTCGAACTCCCCGCACGAGTACGTCTACAGCGACCGCGAGCGCGACGCCCTGATCGCGCACGGCTCGGCGACCAACAAGCGCATGCCCAAGGAGAACGGCATCCAGCGCTACAAGGGCCTCGGCGAGATGGACTACAAGGAGCTGTGGGAGACCACGATGGACCCCGCCACGCGGACCCTCCTCCAGGTCACGCTCGACGACGCGGCCGCGGCCGACGAGATCTTCTCCACCCTCATGGGCGAGGACGTCGAGTCCCGCCGCTCCTTCATCCAGAAGAATGCGAAGGACGTGCGCTTCCTCGACATCTAGCTGGCGAGGAAACGGACGTCCTTCGAGAGGCGGCGGCCGGGCGGTCCAGTGGACCGCCCTCGCGACCACCTCGAACACGTGACGGCGGCCCTCGATGGGCCGCATCCTCGACCCGAACGCGACAGAGGCCCTCACCGGCCCGCACACCGACGACACACCTGACACCCAGCGCGACCGCCGCCCCCGCTCCTCCGGGGCACGGACCCACCTGAGAGACCAGAGACCATGGCAGAAGAACCCACCACCCCCACCGGCCCGGACGAGAGCGACGACATCGTCACCGAGACCGGTGTGGTGATCCACGGTCACGACAAGATCGAGCCGGTCGACCTGCAGCTCGAGATGCAGCGCTCCTACCTCGACTACGCGATGAGCGTCATCGTCGGGCGCGCCCTGCCGGAGGTGCGCGACGGCCTGAAGCCCGTGCACCGCCGCGTGATCTACGCCATGTACGACGGCGGCTACCGCCCCGACAAGGCGTTCTCGAAGTGCTCGCGCGTCGTCGGCGACGTGATGGGCCAGTTCCACCCGCACGGCGACTCCGCGATCTACGACGCGCTGGTCCGCCTGGTGCAGCCGTGGAGCCTCCGCTACCCGCTCGCGCTCGGGCAGGGCAACTTCGGCTCCCCCGGCAACGACGGCGCGGCCGCCCCCCGGTACACCGAGACCAAGATGGCGCCGCTCGCGCTCGAGATGGTCCGCGACATCGACAAGAACACCGTCGACTTCCAGGACAACTACGACGGCCGCACCCGCGAGCCGGCGATCCTGCCGGCGCGGTTCCCGAACCTGCTCGTCAACGGCTCCGTCGGCATCGCGGTCGGCATGGCGACCAACATCCCGCCGCACAACCTGCGCGAGGTCGCCGCCGGCGCCAAGTGGGCGCTCGAGAACCCCGACGCGACGCGCGAGGAGCTCCTCGAGGCGCTGCTGCAGCGGATCAAGGGACCCGACTTCCCCACCGGTGCGCAGATCCTCGGCGTCCGCGGCATCCAGGACGCGTACCGCACCGGCCGCGGCTCGATCACGATGCGCGCCGTCGTCTCCATCGAGGAGATCCAGGGCCGCACCTGCCTCGTCGTCACCGAGCTGCCGTACCAGGTGAACCCGGACAACCTGGCGATCAAGATCGCCGAGCTGGTCAAGGACGGGCGCGTCTCGGGCATCGCCGACATCCGCGACGAGACCTCCGGTCGCACCGGCCAGCGCCTCGTCGTCGTCCTCAAGCGCGACGCCGTGGCGAAGGTGGTGCTGAACAACCTCTACAAGCACACCCCGCTGCAGGAGAACTTCGGCGCGAACATGCTCGCCATCGTCGACGGCATCCCGCGCACGCTCTCGCTCGACGGCTTCATCCGCGCGTGGGTCGACCACCAGGTCGAGGTCATCGTGCGCCGAACCCAGTACCTCCTCGACGAGGCGGAGGCGCGGATCCACATCCTGCGCGGCTACCTCAAGGCGCTCGACGCGCTCGACGAGGTCATCGCCCTCATCCGCCGCTCCCCCACCGTGGAGGAGGCGCGCGACGGCCTGATGGAGCTGCTCGACATCGACGAGGTGCAGTCCCGCGCCATCCTCGACATGCAGCTGCGCCGCCTCGCGGCCCTCGAGCGCCAGAAGATCATCGACGAGCACGACCGGATCCAGGCCGAGATCGAGGACTACAAGTCGATCCTCGCGAGCCCCGAGCGCCAGCGCACGATCATCTCGGACGAGCTCGACGAGATCGTCGACCGCTTCGGCGACGACCGCCGCACCGAGATCCTCTTCGGGTTCGACGGCGACATGAGCGTCGAGGACCTGATCCCCGAGGAGGAGATGGTCGTCACCGTCACCCGAGGCGGTTACCTCAAGCGCACCCGGAGCGACTCCTACCGGGCCCAGCACCGCGGCGGCCGCGGCGTGCGCGGCGCGCAGCTGAAGGCCGACGACATCGTCGAGCACTTCTTCGTCACCACCACGCACCACTGGCTGCTGTTCTTCACGAACACCGGCCGCGTGTACCGCGCCAAGACCTACGAGCTGCAGGAGGCCGGCCGCGACGCCAAGGGCCAGCACATCGCGAACCTGCTCGCGCTCGAGCCGGGGGAGCAGATCGCGCAGATCCTCGACATCCGCGACTACGAGGCGGCCCGCTACCTGGTGCTCGCCACGCGCGACGGCCTCGTGAAGAAGACGGCCCTCTCGGAGTACGACACGAACCGCTCCGGCGGCATCATCGCGATCAAGCTGCGCGACGGCGACGAGCTCGTCTCGGCGCTCCTGGTCGAGGAGGACAGCGACGTGCTGCTGGTCTCCCGCAAGGGCATGTCGATCCGCTTCACCGCGTCCGACGAGGCGCTTCGTCCGATGGGCCGCTCGACCTCCGGAGTCCGCGGCATGTCGTTCCGCGGGGAGGACCGCCTCCTCGACGCCAACGTCGTCAGCGACGAGGGCTTCGTCTTCGTGGTCACCGAGGGCGGCTACGCCAAGCGCACCGCGGTCGACCAGTACCGCCTCCAGGGACGCGGCGGGCTGGGCATCAAGGTGGCCAAGCTCGAGGAGAAGCGCGGCGACCTCGTGGGCGCCATCATCACCGGAGAGGACGACGAGGTGCTCGTCGTGCTCGCCAGCGGCAAGGTGGTACGCTCTGCGGTGGCCGAGGTACCGGCCAAGGGTCGCGACACCATGGGAGTCGTCTTCGCACGATTCGCTGAGGACGACCGCATCATCGCACTCGCCAAGAACACCGAACGCAATCTCGACGCCCAGGACGAGGATCCCGACGCCGCGGCGCCGGCCGAGTCCGCCCCGGTGTCGGAGGAGGATGGGTCCGTAGATGAGTAGCACCGTCGCCGAGAAGCTCGCCAGGAAGTCCGCGAAGAGCCCGGCGGCGAAGCAGGTCCGCCTGAAGCTCGTCTACGTCGACTTCTGGTCGGCCGTGAAGCTCTCGTTCCTGCTGGGCCTGACGCTCGCGATCATCACGATCGTCGTCGTCTACCTGGTCTACACGGTCCTGGCCCAGACGGGAGTGTTCGACGAGGTCAACGGCCTCGTGCAGGACATCGCCGGCGCGGAGGCGTTCGACCTCAACACGATCATCTCGCTGCCGCAGGTCATGGGCTTCGCGATCGTCGTCGCGGTGCTGAACACCATCGTCACCACCGCGCTCGGCGCGATCGTGGCGCTGCTGTACAACCTCAGCGTCAAGATCACCGGCGGCCTCCTGGTGGGCTTCACCAACCAGTAGGGCGCACGGTCCGGCCGATTGGGATTCCTGCTCGATGTCGGGTAGAGTCTCCTCTGGCCATTCCGGGGGTATAGCTCAGGCGGTTAGAGCGCTTCACTGATAATGAAGAGGTCCCAGGTTCAAGTCCTGGTACCCCCACCCGGTCCGAACGGCCCGTCACCTCGCGGTGGCGGGCCGTTCGACTCTCGGAGACGGATCGCCCCGTCTCCGGCCCGGGGCCTTAGCTCAGTTGGTAGAGCGCCTGCTTTGCAAGCAGGATGTCAGGAGTTCGAATCTCCTAGGCTCCACACTTCCTCCCCTCTCGCGGGTGCTCCCCCTTTGCCGGCCCTTCTGGTCCACCGGCCCACATCCGGGGTGGTCCCGCGCGTCGGCACTCCCGTCGGCGTGAACGCCGGCGGGCTCTCCTGTCGCCGACCGTGCGGTCGTGCGATCGAGGTCGCCGCTCGGACGGCCGAGCCGTCCCGCTCAGCGGTCCACGCAGGCGAGGCCGAGGAACTGCTGGACCGAGAGAGTCTCGGACGTGCCGTCGCGGATGTCGCCGACGATGATCTCGCCGACGGAGAGCGTGTCGAACTGCTCAGCCGTGAAGACGACCGGGCGGGCGAGCACGGAGCGGTCGGTCGCGTAGGCGCCCAGCGCGAGGTCGACGCCGAGCGGGAACCGCTCGATCACCGTGTCGGCCGGCCAGACCGTGGATCCGGAGAGGTCGGTCGCGCCCAGCTGCGTGACCGGTGACGGGGAGACCCAGCGGGTGACCCTCCGCAGCCCGTCGCCGATGGTCAGGGGGGCGGAGTCGGAGGCGGCGAGGTCGAGGCCGTCGACGGACCCCGAGCACACGACGACGACCCCGAGGACCTCGCCTCGCTCGCCGCCCCGTCCGAGCCCGACCGCGGCCGTGGTCACCGGCTCCTCGGAGGCGCACCCCGAGAGCGCGAGGGCGCCGAGCAGAACGACGGTGCTCGCGAGCGCGGCGCGACGGTGCATGGGTCCTCCCGCGGCCACCCTACGCGGGCAGGGCGAGGGCCAGAGCGGCGAGAGCCTGCGGAAGGGAGGGAGCGCCCTCCGCTCGGAAGACCACCTCTCCGGCCGTGTCCCGCACGACGACCGTGGGGGTCGAGCGGATGCCGGCGGCCTCGGCCTCGACGGGGTGGAAGGCCACGTCGCGCTCGCGGATCTCGGCGGCGGGGACGAGCTCCGCGGCGCGCTCCAGCACCGAGCGCGCGGCATGGCAGGCGCCGCAGAAGGCGGAGGTGTAGAGCTCGACGATCACGACGAAGGGAACGCCGGGGCGCGGCCGGGGATTCCCGGGCACCGTCAGCGGAGGAGCCAGGCCTCGTTCATGGTGAGGGCCGCGTCGACGAGCTCGACGCGCTCCAGCTCCTCGACGTCGCTTAAGGGAAACCAGGCGGCGGCGTCCGTGGAGCCGTCCACCTCGTGCGTGAGCTCGCCGCCCACGATGCGGGCGCGGTAGACGACGCGGATGGCGTGCAGGGGGCCGGCCTCGGGATCGCTGCGGCGGTGCGCGGGGATCACGTGCGAGTCCACGCCGATGAGGGCCTCGAGCTCGGCACGGTAGCCCGTCTCCTCGAAGATCTCGCGGACCGCGGCGTCGGCGGGCGACTCGCCCTCGTCGATCCCGCCGCCCGGAAGCGTCCAGGCCGACCAGGGGCCCTGGCTCCAGTGCGCGAGCAGCATCCGCTCACCGTCGATGATCACGCCGTACGCGGCGACCCGGATGTCCACCGCAGAAGCCTAACCCGGGCATGCGAAGGAGCCGGACCCCCTGAGGGGCCCGGCTCCAGCGACGAGAACGTCAGGAAGCGGTCGAGGCCGCGTTCTGCGCGGCGCTCTGCGGCTCGTCCTCGGCGACCCACAGCTCGTCGTCGGCGCGGAACGTCTGCCAGACGGCGTAGCCGATGCCGCCGACGGCGACCAGCGCGGCGCCGATCGCGAAGACCGTGCCGACCTTGCTCTTCTTCTTCGGGGGAGTGGTGAGCTCCTCCCAGCGCGCCTTCGAGATCTCGGCGAGCTTCGCACGGTTCTTCGAGTCCTTGGCGGCCTCGAAGGCGGCGGCGGCCGTGCCACCGACAGCGGCGAAGGTCGGGACGACCTTGTGCTTGTAGGCGTTGCGGGCCGAGGAGTACGTGCCCTCGACGGCCGAGACGCCGTTGTCGTAGACCGGCTTGACGCGCGAGTCGTACGTGTCCTTGACGAAGGGGACGAGCTCCTTCTTGGCGTACTTCGACGCGTGGCGGCGGCTCTTCTCGAGCACGGAGGCCGCGTGCGCCAGCACCTCCTGCTGCTCGCCCCAGACCGCCTCGGCGTTCTTGCGAAGACGCTTGAGGTCCTTCTTGTGCTTACGTGACAGACCCATGTTGGTCCTCCATCGGCTACGAGCAGCGAACGCCTCAATACTGCCACTCATCGATCGGCGTCCGCATCGCGCACCCAGCGCATTGACACCGGGCGTTGCAGGGGCCTACAGACGCGCTGTGCGAGAATCCGAGCATGCCTTTGCACACCGCAGTCGCGACGTTCCACACCAACAAGGGCGACATCGTCGTCAACCTCTACGGGAACCACGCTCCCAAGACGGTCCGCAACTTCGTCGGTCTCGCGACCGGCGACATCGAGTGGACCCACCCCGCCACGGGTGCGAAGACCAAGGAGCCGCTCTACAACGGCACCGTCTTCCACCGCATCATCCCCGACTTCATGCTCCAGGGCGGCGACCCGCTCGGTCAGGGCATCGGCGGCCCGGGGTACCAGTTCGACGACGAGATCAACTCGGAGCTCGACTTCACCCAGCCCTACATCCTCGCGATGGCGAACGCCGGCAAGCAGGCGGGCCGCGGCACCAACGGCTCGCAGTTCTTCATCACCGTGGCGCCGACCACCTGGCTCCAGGGCAAGCACACCATCTTCGGCGCCGTCGCCGACGAGGAGTCGAAGAAGCTCGTGCAGTCGCTCTCGGCTGTTCCCACCGACGGCCGTGACAAGCCGCTCGAGGACGTCGTGATCGAGAGCGTCGAGATCACCGAGGTCTGATCGCCTCATCCACCACTCATTCGAGGGCCGGGTCCGTCAGGGCCCGGCCCTCGTTCTCCCCGGAGGCACGTCCGTGACCCAGGTCCCGCCGAGCAGCACCTACTCCTGCTACCGACACCCCGACCGGCAGAGCTTCGTGCGCTGCCAGCGGTGCGGCCGCACCATCTGCGGCGAGTGCCAGACGCCCGCTCCGGTCGGCGTGATCTGCCCGGACGACATGGCGCAGCAGCGCGCCACCGCGCCGCGCACCCGCGGTCCCCTCCTCTCCCGCGTGCGGGCCATGACCCGCGCCGACCAGCCGACGGTGACCTACGCGATCATTTCGCTCTGCATCGTGCTGTGGATCGTCGAGATCCTCCCCTTCGTCGGCGGGCCGGCGGTCAACGCGCTCCTGTACGCCCCCGCCTACACGCTCCCCGGCTTCGGCGCCGGTTTCGAGCCGTGGCGGATGCTCACTTCGGTGTTCCTCCACAGCACGTCGCTCTTCATCGTCATCCCGTTCCACCTGGTGCTGAACATGTACACGCTGTGGGTGTTCGGCATGGTGCTCGAGCGGATGCTGGGCCGCGGGCGGTACCTCACCCTCTTCCTCCTGAGCGGTTTCGCCGGGTCGGTGGGCGTCCTGCTCCTCGCGAACCCGCTGACCCCGGTGATCGGCGCCTCCGGTGCGATCTTCGGGCTGATGGGCGCGTACCTGGTGATCCTCCGGCACCTGGGCGGTCAGGCGTCGCAGCTGCTGGTGCTGGTCGGACTGAACCTCGTCATCGGCTTCCTGCCCGGGATGAACGTGGCGTGGCAGGCGCACGTCGGCGGTCTGGTGGCCGGCGCGCTCATCGGGCTGGTCTTCACGAAGACCCGGCAGCGCGCCCAGCGGCGCACGCAGAACCTCCTCGTCGGGCTCATCGGAGTCGGACTGGTGGCGATCACCGCGGGCGCCTACGTCCTCGGCTGATCCCGTCCCCTCCCGCAGCGGCGGGTCCGGCAGTGCCTCGCGCACTCCCGGGCCCGCCGCTTCGTCGTTCCCGCGGCGACCGTCTCCACCGCTGTCCACAGGTGCTCTCAACAGGTGGGGAGGAAGTTATCCACAGAGTTGTTAACACTGGGGAGAACGTCCCGGGTGTCCTCCTCGGGAGGACGATCCGGGGACGGCGGCGCGTCCGAGGACCGGCGGACTGGTGCCGATCGGGGCCCTCCTCGCCTCGAGCAGGCCAGCGCGGAGGGGACCGCGGAGTTCTCCACAGGAGATTCCACAGCTGGGGATAATTACAGCGGTGTAGTTCTCCGGCGGACGGCCACCAGGGCCGTCGCCTCACGGTCGTCGTCGCGGTGCAGCGAGGTGGCGAACCCGGCCGCCTGGAACGCGGAGGCACTCGCCGCGGCCTGATCCGCGCCGACCTCGATCACGACGACGCCGTGGGGTGCGAGCCACGCCCCCGCCTCCTGAGCGATGCGGCGGTGCAGGGCGAGCCCGTCCGATCCGCCGTCGAGCGTGAGCATCGGCTCGTGCACCCGGGCCTCCGGCGGCATGAGCGCGATCGCGGCGGTGGGGACGTAGGGGGCGTTGACGACGACGACGTCGATCCGCCCGCGCTCGCTCCCGGGGAGCGCGTCGAAGAGGTCGCCCTCGTGGACGTCGGCGCGGCCTGCGAGCGTGCGGCGCGCGCAGGCGACGGCGGCGGGGGAGAGGTCGGCCGCGAGCAGGCGGACGTCCGGCCGCTCCTCGGAGATCGACCGGGCGAGGGCGCCGGATCCGCAGCAGAGGTCGAGCACCACGGCGCCGTCCGGGAGGATCTCCAGGGCGCAGTCGACCAGCCATTCGGTGCGCATGCGGGGCACGAAGACGCCGGGTGCGACGGGGACGCGCAGGCCGCGGAAGGCGACCCAGCCGAGGATCTGCTCGAGGGGCTCGCCCGTCTCGCGGCGGCGGAGCAGCAGCTCGAGGTCGGAGGAGGAGCCGGCGGCCTCCTCGAGCAGGCCCGCCTCCTCCTCGGCGAAGACGCAGCCGGCGGCGCGCAGACGCTCCACCGACGACGAACGCCCCGTCGGCGGACCGGACGGGGCGTCGTTCACGACTGGGGGAGGCTCAGCGCCAGCGCGTCGTCATCAGGAAGCCGATGAACGCGATGCCGAAGCCGATCAGGATGTTGAGGTTGCCGAGATCGGGGATCGGCAGGGTGCCCTGGCTCACGTAGAAGACGATGATCCAGGCGAGTCCGAGCAGCATGAAGCCGAACATCACCGGCTTGAACCAGACCGGATTCGGTGCGTTCTCGCCGGTCCGGGCCTCGTCGCGCTCGGGCTTCGGGCTCTTCGTCGCTCGTGCCATGCCGACCACTGTACCGGGCGGAGGCTCCGGGCCGGGAGCGCCGGGGCTGCGCGGGTGCTGTGCGGACTCGCGGAGCGGCCGGTGCGGGCGCTCGAGTGGTCCCATCGGCCCTCCTCAGGCGGCGACTCGGGAGGGCTCTCCACAGGTCCGGATCGTGCGCCACAGCCGGTCACGGCTCGCGCCTAGACTCGTCGCATGACCGCCCAGAACCCCGACGGGGCGGCTCTGCGGCCGCGAGCGAAGCGACGGAGGGCCCGCCCGGTCCGACGACTCTCGTTCTTCGGAGTCGTCGGCGAGCTCCTGATGACCGCCGGCGTCCTGGTCCTGCTCTTCCTGGCCTGGCAGCTCTGGTGGAACGACGCGGTGATCGCGGGCCGGCAGACGACGCAGGCCGCGGAGCTCCGCGAGACCTGGAGCGACTCCTCTCCGGCACCGCAGCCGACCGAGGCCGCCCCGGCGGAGCCGGTCGTCGCGTCGGTCGCCGCCCTCGACACCTCCTTCGGCAACCTCTACATCCCGCGCTACGGCGAGGGGTGGGTGCGCACGATCGCCGAGGGCATCGACGCCGAGAACGTGCTCGACGAGGGGAGCATCGGCCACTACCCCGGGACGCAGATGCCCGGGCAGGCCGGCAACTTCGCGCTCGCCGCGCACCGCAGCGCGTACGGCGGAGGCATGCATCTGATCGACGAGCTCCAGCTCGGCGACCCGATCTACATCGAGACGGCGGACGGCTGGTACACCTACCGCTTCCGCAACCTCGAATACGTCCAGCCCTCCGACGTCCAGGTGATCGACCCGGTCCCGTGGACTCCGGACGCGGCTCCGACCGACCGCCTGATCACGCTGACGAGCTGCAACCCGCTCTACTCGACGGCCGAGCGGATCATCGCGTACGGCGTCTTCGACTCGTTCCAGCCGCGGTCCGCGGGGGCCCCCGCCGAGATCGCCGCCTCGCTGGCTCAGGAGGGCTGACCGTGTACGCAGCGCTGTGGCGGCTCCTGCCCGGGCCGTGGTGGGTCCGGCTCCTGATCGTCCTCGTCCTCGTCGCGGCGGTCCTGGTCGCGCTCGACGAGTGGGTGTTCCCCTGGGTGCAGTCGCTCGTGCTCGACCGGAACGTGACCGTCGGCTCGTGACCGCCGGCGCGGCCCCGCGGATCCTGGTCGTCGACCACCACGACAGCTTCGTCTTCACGCTCGTCTCGTACCTCCGCGAGCTCGGTGCCGAGGTCGACGTGGTCGAGGGCGACGACCTCGGGACGACGGCGCTCCTGGCTCGCGCGGAGGAGGCGGACGGGGTCCTGGTCTCACCCGGGCCGGGCCGTCCCGGGGACGTCCCCGCGTCGACGGCGCTCGTGCAGCGGGCGGAGGCGACCGGGCGGCCGCTGCTCGGAGTCTGCCTCGGCCACCAGGTGCTCGCCCATGCTCTCGGCGCCCGCGTCACGGAGGCGCCGGAGCTGCTGCACGGCCGGACGTCCGCGGTCCTCCACGACGGAGATCCGCTCTTCGATGGCCTGCCCTCCGGATTCGCCGCGATGCGGTACCACTCGCTCGCGGTCGACGGCGAGAGCCTTCCCGAGGAGCTGCGGGTGACGGCGCGGACACCGGAGGGAGTGGTCATGGCCGTCCGGCACCGGAGTGCTCCGCTCGTGGGCGTGCAGTTCCATCCGGAGTCGGTCCTCACCGAGGGCGGGCGGCGCCTTCTCGAGAACTGGCTGCGCGAGGTGAGGCCGGGCGGAGCGTCCGTATCGGCCGACGACACGCCCGGACTCTCGATCCCGGCTCGATGAGGCGGAATTCGCCGGGCTTATCGGGCTCGTTATCGAGTCGAGAGCATTGAGAATGATCAGCGACCACCGTCCCCCGAACGGGGATGCCGCCCTGAGTGCGTTCTCACGTAGAAATCCGCCATCTGACGGCTAAATGACGGCGGGCGGAGGAGAACGCCGCGACAGGGTATGAGCGTGACCTTGTCCACCCCCTTGCGCACCCCCCGATCAGGTGGCGGGATTTGACGGGCTCCCGGCGGAGGATGCGGCCCCTTTTCCCTGCATAATCAGAGGGCGTCGACAGGGGGTCGGCGCCACAAGAGAAGTCCGGGGGGACCAGATGGTCGCATCGATCTCCTGGGCTTTCTCGGGAATCCGAGAGCTCGAGAATCTCGGACCGCGCATCGTCGTCAAACCCGGCACCGTTCCGAGCATCACCGGTTCGGGATTCGGCACCGCCGATCTGAGCGTCGTGCTGATGACGGTCTCGCCGCTGCGCGTCCTCCGCGGGACGTGGCCGGCCGACGACACCTCCTTCCTCACCTTCAGCTTCCTCATCGACGGCTTCGTGCGCATGGTCGCCCCGGACCGAACTGTGCTGCTGCGTCCGGGCTCGATCTCGTACCAGCAGGGGACGACGACGTTCACGACCGAGTCGACGACTCCGGCCACGATCCTCCACCTCTCACTGCGCGCCGACGAGATGCGCCGCTACGGCTTCGACACGTCGGCCCCGGTCTACGCGCTCGATCCCGACGCCCGGTCCACCCGCGCCGCGTACGCCTTCACGACCGCCTTCGCCCTCGCGGCGGAGTCCGGGACGGGTCTGCCCGGCGAGGGCGAGGTCACCGGCTTCGCCCACGTGGTCAAGCAGCTCCTCACCAGCGCGTTCCTCGCGGCGGCGAGCTCGCAGCCCGGCACCACGAGCGTCCGGGCCGCCACGCTCGGACGCGCGCGCACGGTCATCGACCGGACGCACCGCACGCCGCGCTGCACCCCGGAGGCGGTGGCCGACGCGGTCAACGTGTCCACCCGCTCCCTCCAGCGGCTCTTCGAGGACGCGGGCACCACGGTCGCGAGCGAGATCGAGCGCTCCCGGGTCGCCAGCGCCGTGGAGCTCCTGCGCCGCCGCCCGCGGGAGGTCCCGCTCGAGGCGATCGCCGCCGCGTCCGGATTCTCCTCGGCGGACCACCTCCGCCGTGCGCTCAAGCGCCGCGAGGGGCTCACCCCGAGCGACATCCGCGGCAGGATCGCGCGCCCCGCCGACGGATCGGCAGCCGGCGAGGTCGTGCGGCTCCAGCCCCCGCTCGCCGACGCACGCCGGGCGTAGCGGTTCACCTCGGGGCAGTCGGCCCCGTGGAGCATCGAACCCGACGAGCGACGTCCGGACGAGCCCTTCTCGCCGCGCAGAGCAGCGGCCCGGCCTCCACCGGGCACCGTCGGCCGACGCCGCAGCCGCAGCGGGCTGCAGGCCGGGTCAGCCCGCGCAGTAGCCGAGCTGGACGGTCGATCCCTGCGGGACGTCGCCCGGAGCCAGGGACTGGGTCGTGATGGGCGGGTTCGCCCGGGTCGCGTCGCAGGTCTCGTCCGGGACCTCGACCCCCACGAGCTGCAGCTTCTCGGAGGCGAGGGTGGCCAGTGCGCTGCTGAGGGACGTCCCGACGAGGTCGGGGAGCGTGACCTGGCCGGAGGAGACGGTGAGGTCGACCGGCGTGCCCGGGGCGACCTGCTGGCCCGCTCCGGGGGAGGCGGAGAGCACGACGTCGCCCGGGACGGTCGGCGAGTTCTCGCGGGTCTGGGAGCCCTCGACGAAGCCGACGGCGGTGAGCGCGTCGATGGCCTCGGCGAGGCTCTGCCCGACGGTGTCCGGCACGGCGACGGGCTGCGGACCCTGGGACACGACGATGCGGATGACCGTCTCGGGTGCGACGATCGTGCCGGATCCCGGATCCGTGCGGATCACCTCGCCCTCGGGGACGGTCGAGCTGTACTCCGCGACCTGGCTCGGCACGAGATCGAGCTCGGTCAGGGTCGACTGCGCGCTGTCGTAGGTGGTCTCGGTGAGGGTGGGGACCTCGCGCGACTGCGACGGCAGCGTCGACGCGGGCTGGAGCGTCAGCACCCAGATCACGAGTGCGGCGACGATCACGGCCAGCACGACGATCGAGGACCAGATCCAGAGGACCGGCGGGCGGCGCTGGGTGCGGACGATCGAGTTGTCCTCGGCCAGCTGGCGGAGGGCGAGCTCGGAGTCGTTGACTCCGCCCTGGCTGCGGGCCGCGAAGAGCGAGGTGGTCAGCTCGTCGATCGGGCGGTGGTCGGGGAGGCGTCCCGCGGCGGCGTCGCGCAGGTCGTCGCGGAACTCCGCAGCTCCCTGGAAGCGCTCGTAGCGGTCCTTCGACAGTGCGCGGGCGACGACCGCGTCGAGTGCTGGGGTGACGGCCGGGTTGATGGAGCTCGGCGCCGGCGGCGTCTCGCTGACGTGCTGGTAGGCGACGGCCACCGGGGTGTCGCCGCGGAAGGGCGCACGGCCGGTGAGGAGCTCGAAGAGCACGATGCCGGCGGAGTAGAGGTCGCTGCGGGCGTCGACCTGCTCGCCCTTCGCCTGCTCGGGGGAGAAGTAGGCCGCGGTGCCGAGGATCGCCGTGGTCTGAGCGACCGTGGCGGCGGAGTCGGAGACGGCGCGGGCGATCCCGAAGTCCATCACCTTCACCTGGCCCGACGGGGTCAGCATGATGTTGCCGGGCTTGATGTCGCGGTGGACGACACCTGCGCGGTGCGAGTACTCGAGGGCGGTGAGGATGCCCTCCGTGATGCGGACGGCCTCGTCCACGTCGAGGGGGCCCTCGGCGATCAGGTCCTTGAGGAGGCGGCCCTCGATGTGCTCCATGACGATGAAGGGCCGGCGCGACTCGGCGCCGTTGTCGTCGAGCGAGACCTCCTCGCCCGCGTCGAAGACCCGGACGATCGTGGGGTGCGACATGCGCGACGCGGACTGCGCCTCCTGCCGGAACCGCAGGCGGAAGGCGGAGTCGGAGGAGAGGGAGAGCTTCAGCTCCTTGATGGCGACGGTGCGGCCGAGCCGGGTGTCGGTGCCGAGGTACACCTCGGACATCCCGCCGCGGCCGAGCCGGGGCCCGACCTGGTACCGTCCCGCGATCAGGCGACCCTCATCCGTCACGCGCACGCTCCCGCCCTGTACTTCCGTGTGGTGCGGCCCCGAGGAGCCACGGCAAGTGTACCTACGGGCCCCTGGTGTTCCGGGCGGGGGCGCGACGCGACGGCCGCGAGGCGCCGGGCCGGAGCGGTGCCCCGGCCCGGCGCGCCGCCGCTACTCGGAGGGGGTGGGCGTCGAGGTGGCCTTCGAGGTGGGGGTCGGCGCCGGGGTCGGAGCCGGCTCCTCGACGGTGACGGAGAGGGTGGGCGAGGCCGCCGACTCCGACTCGCCGCAGAGCACGGTGTACGTGACGTCGATCGTGCCGGCCGTGGTGCCGGCCTGGATCGTCGCGGTCGTCGAGTTCGACGGGTTGGTGCTCGTCACGCTCGCGCCCTCACCGGTCGCGGTCACCCGGTAACCGCTCACGGAGGTTCCGCTCGGGCACTGGTTGTAGTTGCTCCAGGTGACGTTGAACGTCGCGCCCGCCTCGACGCTGGAGGCGGCGGGGGTGACGGTCGGCACGGCGGTCGGTGCGTCCGGAGTCGCGACGTCGGTGAAGACGGAGACCTCGATGGTCGTGCCCTTCACCACGTTCGCGGTGGGGTTCACGTCCTCGACGAGTCCGACCTGCTCGGCGGTGGGGGCGCTCGGACCGTCCGCGCGGCGGACGCCCATGCCCAGGGCCTCGAGCTCGGTCTCGACGTCGTCGAAGGAGCGCCCGACGTAGTCGGCCTTGTCGATGACGACCGTGTTCGAGGTCGGCGTCGGCGTGGGGCTCGGAGTCTCGGACGGCGTCGGCGACGGGGCCGTGCTGGTCGGCGCGGTGGGGGAGGCGGCCGGGTCGCTGCTCCCGCCGGTCGTCAGGGCGAAGATCGTGCCCGCGATGACGACGGCGAGGATCACGATGAGGGCGATCAGCGGCCAGGTCCAGGGGCTGCGCCGCCGCGGCTCCTCGGCCGGCTCGAGCGGCTCCTCGATCGGCACGAACGGAGCGGCGGCCGCCGCGGGCGCCCCGGAGGGGAGCACCGTGGTCGCCTGCGTCGCGCCCTGGTTGGAGGGGAGGACCGTGGTCGACTGCGTCGCGGGAAGGTCGCTGAGGACCGCGGGGACGGCCAGCGCCGCTCCGCGCACGTCGCCCGAGCGCAGCGCCTGGGCCGCCCGCGCGAGGTGCGCGGCGGTGGCGGGGCGGTCGGCCGGCTTCTTGGCGATGCAGGAGTAGACGAGGTTGCGCACCGGCTCCGCGACCGTGACCGGCAGCTCCGGCGGGGTGTCGTTGATCTGCGCCATCGCGATGGCGACCTGCGACTCGCCCGTGAAGGGGCGGCGCCCGGCCAGGCACTCGTACGCGACGATGCCCAGCGAGTAGATGTCGGTGGCGGGGGAGGCGGGCTGGCCGCTCGCCTGCTCCGGGGACAGGTACTGGACCGTGCCCATGACCTGCCCGGTCGCCGTCAGCGGGACCTGGTCGGCGATGCGCGCGATGCCGAAGTCGGTGATCTTGACGCGGCCGTCCGGCGTGATGAGCAGGTTGCCCGGCTTCACGTCGCGGTGCACGAGGCCCGCGGCGTGCGCGGCGTGCAGGGCGAGCGCGGTCTGCGCGACGATGTCGAGGACCTTGTCGGTCGACAGGACGCGCTCGCGCTCGAGGACGGTCGAGAGCGCCTCGCCGGGGACGAGCTCCATGACCAGGTAGGCCGAGCCGTCCTCCTCGCCGTAGTCGTAGACGTTGGCGATGCCCTCGTGGTTGACCAGCGCCGCGTGGCGGGCCTCGGCGCGGAAGCGCTCGAGGAAGCCGGGGTCGCCGAGGTACTCGTCCTTCAGGATCTTGATCGCGATGGTGCGGCCGATGACCAGATCGGTCGCCTGCCACACCTCTCCCATGCCGCCGATGGCGATCCGGGACTGCAGCTCGTAGCGTCCCCCGAAGGTGAGGCCTGTCGTGGGTCTCATTTGTTCAGCACCGCCTCTAGTACCTGTTGTCCGATGGGTGCGGCGATCAGGTTGCCGTACCCGGTCTGGCCGAGCCCTCCACCGTTCTCCACGAGCACGGTGATGGCGTACTGCGGGTCGTCCGCAGGCGCGAAGCCGGTGAACCAGAGGGTGTACGGGTCGTCCCCGCCGTTCTCGGCGGTACCGGTCTTACCGGCCACAGTGACGCCCCCTATTGTTGCATTCGTCGCCGCGCCGCCCTGGACGCTGGCGACCATCATCGCCTTGACGGCGTCCGCGGTCTGCGTGCTCACCGCCCGGCCGAGCGACTTCTCCTGGAACTGCTGCAGCACGCTGAGGTCCTGCGAGCGGATCGAGTCGACCAGGTTCGGCTGCATCACCTCGCCGCCGTTCGCGATCGCCGCGGAGACCATGGCGATCTGCAGCGGCGTCGCGCGCACCTCGTACTGCCCGAAGGCGGTGAGGGCCGTCTGGGCGTCGTCCGTCTTCGTCGGGTAGGTGCTCGCCTCGACCGACATCGGGATCTCGAGCTCGGTGTCGAAGCCGAACTTCTCGGCCTGCGAGCGGATCGCGTCCGCTCCCAGCTGCACGCCCATCTCGGCCATCGGGACGTTGCAGGAGAGCGAGACGGCGGTCGCCAGCGTGACCGTCTCTCCGGAGCCGCAGAGACCGCCTCCGGAGTTGATCACCTGCGACGAGGAGCCGGGCAGCGTGTACGACTCGACGTTGGGGAAGCTCGAGTCGGCGGTGAAGCGGCCGGACTCGAGGGCGGCCGAGGCCACGACGAGCTTGAAGACGGAGCCGGGCGGGTTGAGCGAGCCGCCGATGGCCCGGTTCACGAGGGGCTCGGAGGAGTCGTCGTTCAGCGCCCGGTAGGCGGCGAGGACGTCGTCGGTGTCGTGGGAGGCGAGCGCGGTGGGGTCGAAAGTGGGCTTCGAGACCATCGCGAGGATGCGGCCGGTGGCCGGCTCCGTCACGACGACGGCCCCCGTGTAGTCGCCGAGCGCGTCGAAGGCGGCCTGCTGGGCGACCGGGTCGATCGAGAGCTCGACCGACGCGCCCTTCGGGTCCTGGCCCGTGACGAGGTTGTTGATCTCGTCGAAGAACTGCGAGTTCGAGGTGCCCGAGAGGTAGTCGTTGAGCGTGCGCTCGATGCCGGTGGTGCCCTGGTTCAGGGTGAAGTAGCCGGTCACGGCGGAGTAGAGCGGGCCGTTCGCGTACTGCCGCTGGAACTTGTAGAGGTCGTCCGACGGCGTCGAGGAGGCGATCGGCTGACCGCCGGCGAGGATCGCACCGCGCTCGGTCGAGAAGCTCTCGTAGAGGGTCCGCGTGTTGCGGCCGTCCTCGTCGAGGGAGTCGGCCTGGATCACCTGGATGGTGGTGGTGGAGAGGAAGAGGGCCACGAACATCGTCAGCACGACGAGGCTCACCCGTTTGAGTTCTCGGTTCATCGACGGATCACACCACCAGACGAGGCTGACTGCGGACTGTGTCGGACAGGCGCAGCAGCACCGCCACGATCATCCAGTTCGCCACGAGGGAGGAGCCGCCGGCGGCGAGGAACGGCGTGGTCAGGCCGGTCAGCGGGATGACGCGGGTGACGCCTCCGATGACGATGAAGCACTGCAGGGCGATCACGAACGAGAGGCCGACTCCCAGGAGGCGCCCGAAGTCGTCCTGCCCGGCGAAGCCGATGCGGAACCCGCGCGAGACCAGCAGGAGGTAGAGGCCGAAGATCGCGAAGAGCCCGGCGAGGCCCAGCTCCTCGCCGAGGCTGGCGATGATGTAGTCGGACTGCGGGACCGGCGTGAGATCCGGCATCCCCTGGCCGAGGCCCGTGCCGAGCAGCCCGCCGTGCGCGAGGCCGAAGAGGCCCTGCACGAGCTGGTAGCTGCCGCCCGGATCCGCCCCGTAGCGCTCGGCGCTGAAGGGCTCGAGCCAGTTGGCGAAGCGGTTGCCCACGTAGTCGAGCGTCTGGCTCGCCAGCAGCGCGCCGCCGAGGAACAGGCCGACGCCGATGAGGACCCAGCTGGTGCGCCCGGTCGCGACGTAGAGCATGACCAGGAACAGGCCGAAGTAGAGCAGAGCCGTCCCCAGGTCGCGCTGGAAGACGATGACGCCCATCGTGACCGCCCAGACCACCAGGATCGGGCCGAGGTCGCGCAGGCGCGGGAAGCGCATCCCGAGGACGGTGCGGCCCACCATCGAGAGGGAGTCGCGGTTGCGCACGAGGTAGCCGGCGAAGAAGACCGCGAGGGCGATCTTGGCGATCTCGCCGGGCTGGAAGCTCGCCACGTCGCCGATCCCGATCCACACGCGCGCGCCGCTGACCTCGCGGCCGATGAAGGGCAGGAGCGGCAGCAGGAGCAGCACGATCGCCGCGAACCCGGCGACGTAGGTGTAGCGGAACAGCACGCGGTGGTTGCGGATGACCAGCAGCACCACGATCGCCGCCACGACGGCCAGGGCGCTCCAGAAGATCTGCCGCACCGCCACCGACTCCCAGCCGGTCGCGCCGTCGGCGATGTCGATCCGGTAGATCTCGGCGACGCCCAGGCCGTTCAGCACGGTGGCGATCGGGAGGAGGAAGGGGTCGGCCGCCGGGGCCGCGAAGCGCAGCACGACGTGCACGGCGAGCACGAGCGCCGAGAGGCCGGCGCCCAGCGAGACCAGCGTGGTGTCGATCGAGCCGAGGGCGCCGAGCTGCACGAGCACGATCGCGCCGGCGTCGATGAGGCATGCGCCGATCAGGAGCAGGAGCTCGAGATTGCGCAGCTTCTGGCGGAAGAAGCCCTGCCGCTCGGGGGCGGGGCGGGCGGTGGCCGTGGCGGCGTCCGTCATGGTGCTCCGTTCGCGTCCGTGAGGCGCTCGACGATGTCGACCGCGCCGGCGTAGGAGTCGGCGCTGATCGTCTGCTCCAGCTGCTCGACGTCGTAGGCGCGGAGGGAGTCGAGCGGGATGCCCGTGTCCTCCTTCACCTCCGAGAGCGAGAGCGGGCCGACCGACTGCTGGACACCCTGGTAGATGATCACGGTGTCCCCGTCGGTGCCGACGTAGAAGCGCGACTGCGTCCAGTCGTAGGCGAAGAGGATCCCGAGGAATCCGATGATGAGCACGAGGGACAGGCCGACGAGCCAGGTGATGCGGCGGCGCAGGTGCCGGCGGCGGTCCTCCTCGATCAGCTCGTCGAGGTAGTCCTCGGACGCGGGCTCGAAGTGGGTGGGGCCCTGCGCGGCGGGAGCCCGGGTGTGCAGGCGGAGCCCGGGGATCCGGACGCGGTTCTGCGAGTCGTCGGTGCTGAAGGGCGTGGGCGCGGCGGCGGATCCGACGACCACCGGCTCCTCCACGGGGGCGAGGATGCGCGCGGTGTCGCCCGCCCCGGGGATGTCGAGGACGACGACGGTGACGTTGTCCGGGGCGCCGTGCGAGAGGCTGTCGCGGATCAGGCGGTCGGCCACCTGCTGGGCGGTCTCGTCGCGGCTGAGCTCCTTGAGGATCTCGTCGTGCGGGACGACGCCGGAGAGGCCGTCGGAGCAGATCAGCCAGCGGTCGTGCGGCTCGGTCTCGAGCGTGAGCGTGTCGATCTCGGGGTTGGTGTGCACGTCGCCGAGGACCCGCATCAGCACGGAGCGGCGCGGATGCGTCATCGCCTCCTCCTCCGTGATGCGGCCGGAGTCGACGAGGCGCTGCACGAAGGTGTGGTCCGTCGTGACCTGCTCGAGCCGGCCGTCGCGGAGGACGTAGATGCGGGAGTCGCCGATGTGCGCGATCGCCACCGACTCGCCGACGCGGGCGATCGCGCTGACGGTGGTGCCCATGCCGGTGAGCTCGGGGTGGTCGACCACGGCGTCGGCCAGCAGGGTGTTGGCCGCCAGCAGGGTGCGCTTGAGCTCGTCTTCGGCCTCGTAGGTGGAGGCGTAGACGCGGTCCGCCTCCGCGATGCGCTTGATCGCGATGGAGGAGGCGACGTCGCCGCCCGCGTGACCGCCCATGCCGTCGGCGACGACGAAGAGCTGCCGGCCCGCGTAGCCGGAGTCCTGGTTGTTGGAGCGGATCCTGCCGACGTGCGAGACGGCGGCGCTCTCGCGCACCGCGCCGTGGCCGGAGCCGCTCTCCGGAGTGGGGGCCACGCGCTACGACCGCCGCAGTTCGAAGGTGGTGGTGCCGACCTTCACGGGCGTGTCCAGCGGCACCTTGGTGGGCGCGCCGACACGGCGGCCGTCGAGGAAGGTGCCGTTGGTGGAGTCGAGGTCCTGGATCATCCACTCGTCGTTCCAGAGGAGAAGGCGCGCGTGGTGGGTCGAGGTGTAGTCGTCGCGGATGACCAGCGTCGACTCCGCGGAGCGGCCGATCGTCAGCGGGTCGCCGGTCAGCTCGAGCTCGGTGCCCCGCTTGGGGCCCGAGGTGATCACGAGGCGCTGCGCCGTGTGGACGGTGGCGGCGCCTCCCTGCTCGGCGCGCTCGGCGGCGGCCTCGCGGCTCCTCCGGGCCGAGGGGGCCGACGGGGAGGCGGGCTGCGCGGGCGCGGGAGCCGCGGCGGCCGCGGCGACCACGGGCTGGGCGGCCGTCACGAACGGGGCCTCGGGGGACGCGGCCTGCGTGCCGGGCGGCAGCTTGCGCACGCGCTGCCCGAACAGGTCGGAGCGCAGCGCGTAGACGATGCCGAACACGAAGAACCACAGCAGCGCGAGGAACGCGATGCGCAGGAGGAAGAGAGTGAGCTCGCTCATAGCCGGTCGTCCCAGAATCCCTCGGAGCCGCGTCCGGCTGCCCTGCCGGACGACGGGCGGTCGGTGCGTGCGGGCGCGGAGCCCTGCACGACGCGGTAGACGATCGAGGTGCGCCCGATCGTGATGGTCTGCTCGGGGGCCAGGGGCGCCTGCGTGACGGGCCGGCCGTCGAGCTTGGAGCCGTTCGTGGACCCGAGGTCGTGCACCTGGGCACGGGAGCCGTCCCAGAGGATCTCGACGTGCTTGCGGGAGGTGCCCGAGTCGTCGACGGTGATGTCGGCGTCGCTGCCGCGGCCGATGACGGTGCGCGCCTTCGTGATCGGGTGGCGCCGGCCGTCGATGTCGAGGACGGGCGTGTAGGCGACGGTGCCCTTCACGCTGCGGGAGTCGACCTCGACCATGCCGTCGCTGAGCGCCGGATCGACGGCGAGGGAGATGTCGATCGGGCCGGGGAAGCGGAAGCCCTGCTTGGTGGCGTGCTCGGTGGCGACCGTGGTGAGCTCGTCGATCAGGGTGGCGCCGAGGCGCTGCATCCGGTCGAGGTCGGTCGCGGACATCCGCAGGACGAGGCTGTTGGGGACGAGGATGCGGTCGCGGCTGACCACGGCGGCGGAGGTGTCGAGCTCCCGGCGGAGGGCGGAGGCGAGCTCGACCGGCTGCAGACCCGACTTGAAGGTCCGCGCGAACGCGCCGTTGACGACGCGCTCGAGTCCCTTCTCGAAGTTGTCCAGTATGCCCACAGTCTTCCGATCTTCCGGTTCTTCGCCTTCTCGGCGGTCGCGCACGGATCGAGATGTCTGCGCGCCCGTCGCCGCTTCCTCTTCTTGGTCTGCGCCGCGCACGGCTACGGGCATGTTACTGGGATGGTCTGGATGCGCGATCCTCCGCGGTGGTTTCGCGGCCGGAGTGCCGTGTGCGCGCTCTCACCGGGGCGGCCCGGTGGCGGCTCCCGGGGGAGCGACGGCCCGGGCGGCGGGTGCCGGTTCGGCTCGGAGGCCGGGGGATGCTACGATTTCTCGTCGGCGCTTCGGTGCCGCTGGTGAGCGCGAGTGGCGGAATAGGCAGACGCGCACGGTTCAGGTCCGTGTGCCCGAAAGGGCGTGGGGGTTCAACTCCCCCCTCGCGCACCAGAGTTCACGAGAACCGGAGTTCGTGAGAACCGGGTTCGAGAGAACCAGGCGAGAAGCCCCCGATCGGATGTCCGGTCGGGGGCTTCTCCCGTTCCCGGGTGCGGTGCGCTCCGGGGCGGGCTCCTGTCGTGTCGTTCTCGCGGACGGCGTCCCGCGGAGGCGCGGTGTTCACCGGGAGGTCGGCGGAAGGTCGTCCGGCGCGGGCACGCTCGCGTAGTGATCGCCCTCCGTGCCGACGTGTCCGCCCTCGATCCGCGGGCGCTGCCCGAGCTGCTCCGACGCCTCCGCCGGCACCGGAGCGTGCAGGTGGGGGAGTGCCAGTGGATCGCGGTGCTGCCCGGATCGGGCCCGGTGCTGCTGACCTCCGGCGACCGGCTCGTGCTCGACCTGCTGATCGAGCGGCGCGCGCTGCTCCCCGTGGTGATCGACGCGCTCGAGGCGGAGCTGCGCAGCGGCGGCTTCCGCGAGCGGATCGCGCTGCGCTGGAGCACGCCGGACACGGTGCCCGTGCCGCTGCGCTGACGAGCCGCGGTCAGCGGCGGGTGAGCTCCACGACGGGGATGGTGCGGGTGGTGCGCTTCTCGTAGTCGAGGAAGCCGGCGGAGGCGCTGGTGAAGCGGGCCCAGCCGGCGTCGCGCTCCTCCCCGGCGAGGACGCGGGCCCGGACGTCGACGGTGCCGTCGTCGGGGGTCTCAATCGCCAGGTCCGGGTGGGCGATCGTGTTGTGGAACCAGGCGGGGTGCTTCGGCGCACCGGCGGCGGACGCGGCGAGCAGCCAGACGTCCTCGGAGGGGTGCAGCGCCATCAGCGGAGTCACGCGCTCCTCGCCGGAGCGGGCGCCGCGGTGGTGCACCAGCACGAGGCTCCTCCCGAAGCCGCCCGTGGTCACGGTCCCGCCGTTCGCGCGGAACTCCTCGATGATCGTGTCGTTCCAGTCGGCCATGCTCGTCCTCCTCGACGCGGTGCCGGCACTCGAGTGCCGGGGTCAGGCGCGGGCGCCCAGAGCGTCCTCGCGGCTGCTGCTCCCACCCGGCGGCTGTGCGCCCCCGGTAACGGCGGCGGGATCCGCCAGCGCCCGCCGCCAGGGTAGCTCCGCGGCGCCGACGAGTTCCAGCCTCGAGCGCAGGGCCGCGCGCTCGATCCGCACGCCGCGCGCGAGGTCGCTCAGGGCGCGGGCCGAGACGCGGGCGGCGAGGCGCTCGCGGTCGACGGTGAGCAGCGAGCCGAGGAAGCCGCCGAGCACGACCGCGGTGGGGTTGAAGAGGTTGATGTAGGTGGACAGGCCCTCCGAGAGCAGGTCGACCTGGCGGGCGACCTCGCCGAGGACGGCGGGGTCGCGGGAGGTGCCCAGGGCGATGTCGAGCTCGTCCTGGTCGAGGACGCGGGCGCCGAGGACGTCGAGGAGGGAGCGCATCCGGACCTCGGCCTCGAGGCAGCCGCGCCGGCCGCAGCCGCAGAGGCGGCCGTTCGTGGCGACGAGGGTGTGGCCCAGCTCGGCCGCGAACCCCGAGGAGCCCTGGAGCGGGACGCCGCCGATGATGACCCCTCCGCCGATGCCGCCCGCGCCGCCGGTGACGTAGACGACGTCGGCCACGCCGTGCGCGGCTCCGAAGAGGGACTCGCCGATGGCGCCGAGGGTCGCGTCGTTGCCGACGGCGACCGGGAGGTCGAGGGCGCGGCTCAACTGGGTGGCGAGGTCGACGTCGCGCCAGCCCAGGTGCGGGGCGCGGTGGACGAAGCCGGAGTCGGCCTGGACGAGGCCGGGGACGGCGACGCCCGCGCCGACCAGCGTGCGGAGCGACTCCCGCTCGGAGCGGAAGCCCTCGACGATCCCGGTGACGACGCGGACCACCGTGGCCGGGCTCGCGGGCTTGGGGGTGTCGAAGCGGACGCGGCGCAGCAGCTCGCCGTGCAGCCCGACCAGGCCGACGATGATCGCGTCGGTGTCGAGGTGGACGCCCACGGCCGCGAACCGGTCGCCGGGGACGACGGTGGCGCTGGGGCGGCCGATGCGGCCGTCGGGCGCGGTGGTCTCCTCCGCCACCCAGCCGAGCTCGCTCAGCTCGCCGACCAGGTTCGCGACGGCGGAGCGGTTGAGCCCGGTGAGGCGGCCGAGCTCGGCGCGGCTGGTGGGACCGGAGCGGTGCACCAGCGTCGCGAGGCTCGCGAGGTTCGTGCGGCGCAGCAGCGCGTTGCTGGAGGCTCCGACTGCTCCTGCCATGATCGCCTGCCTGTCGCTGGACCCCGACGGGTCTCGGATGCACTCGGGCGCGGCTCCCCCGAGGAGAAGCCGCGCCCGAGAACTGTAGAAGAGAAGGACGAGGAGCGCCGCTGGGCGGCGCCCGGCGTTCGTCTAGCGGCCGCCGGCGCGGCGCTTGTTGAAGATGTCGAACGCCACCGCGAGCAGGAGCACGAAGCCCTTGATCGCCATCTGCCAGGCCGCGTCGACCGAGAGGATGGAGAGGCCCATGTTGAGCACGCCCATCACGAGTCCGCCGATGACGGCTCCGACGACGGTGCCCACGCCTCCCTGGACGGCGGCGCCGCCGATGAAGACCGCGGCGATCGCGTCCAGCTCGTAGTTCTGTCCGGCTGAGGCGACCGCACCGCCGGCGCGGGCGGTGCTGACGATGCCCGCGACTCCGGCCAGTGCGCCCATGTTGACGAAGATGAAGAAGTTGACCCACTTCGTCTTGACGCCGGACATCATCGCGGCGAACAGGTTGCCGCCCATCGCGTAGATGTGGCGGCCGAAGACCGTCCGGCCGAGCACGAAGCTGTAGGCGAGGATCAGCACGGCGAGCACGATCAGGATGATCGGGGTTCCGCTGTAGCCGGCGAGCAGCCAGGAGAGGGCCATGATCGCGATGACGGCGATGGCCGACTTCGCCACCAGCGAGCCGATGGGCTCGCGGGGCAGCTCGAGGCGGCGGAGGGTCGCGCGGCTGCGGAGCTGCTGGGCCACGAGGACGACGCAGACGATCAGGCCGAGGACCAGGGTGAGCGCGTCGCGCCCGGCGATGCCGCCGAGGACGCCCGGGAGCCAGCCGGCGCCGATCGCGGTGAACTCGGTGGGGAGGCCGTTGATCGTTCCGCCGGTGAGGAGGACGAGGGTGAAGCCGCGGAAGATCAGCATGCCCGCGAGGGTCACGATGAACGCCGGTATGCCGACGAAGGCGACCCAGAAGCCCTGCCAGGCTCCGACGGCGGCGCCGGTGACGAGGGCGACGACGACGGCCGCCCACCAGGGCAGGCCCCAGTTGTTCATCGCGATCGCCGAGATGGCGCCGACCATCGCCACGACCGAGCCGACCGAGAGGTCGATGTGGCCGGCGATGATGACCATCACCATGCCGATCGCGAGGATCAGCACGTAGGCGTTCTGCTGGATCAGGTTGTTGACGTTGCCGGGCAGGAGCAGGCGCCCGCCGGTCAGCACCTGGAAGAGCAGGATGATGATGGCCAGTGCGGCGAGGATGCCGTACTGCCGGAGGTTGATGTTCAGCCGGCGCGAGCGCTTGGGCGGGGTGGAGGGCGTGTTGGCGGGCGTGTCCGCCGGCGCTGTGGTGGTCGTGGCGCTCATCGGGCCTGTTCCTTTCCGGCGGTCATGTAGTGCATGAGGTGCTCCTGGGTGGCGTCGGCGCGATCGATCTCGCCCGTGATCCGTCCCTCGGAGATGGTGTAGATGCGGTCGGCGAGGCCGATCAGCTCGGGCAGCTCGGACGAGATGACGACGACCGCCTTGCCCTGGGCCGCGAGCTCGTTGATGATCCCGTAGATCTCGTACTTGGCTCCCACGTCGATGCCGCGGGTGGGCTCGTCGAGGATCAGCACGTCGGGACCGGAGAAGATCCACTTCGAGAGGACGACCTTCTGCTGGTTGCCGCCGGAGAGCTTCCCCGTGACGGCCGAGACGGTCGGCGCCTTGATGTTCATCTTCGATCGGTACGAGTCGGCGACCTTGTACTCGCGGTGCTTGTCGATCACGCCGAGCCGGGCCAGGCGCGAGAGCGCGGCGGCCGAGACGTTGACGGTGATGTCGCCGATGAGGTTGAGCCCGTAGCGCTTGCGGTCCTCGGTCGCGTAGGCGAGGCCGTTGCGGATCGCCTCGTCGACGGTGCGGGTCTGGATCTCCTCGCCGTCCTTGTAGACGCGGCCGGAGATGCCGGTGCCGTAGCTCCTCCCGAAGATGCTCATCGCGAGCTCGGTGCGTCCGGCGCCCATCAGGCCCGCGAAGCCGACGATCTCGCCGGCGCGGACGGTGAAGGAGGCGTCGTCGACGACCACGCGGTTGATGTCGACGGGGTGGTGGACCGTCCAGTTCTCGACGCGCAGCTTCTCCTCGCCGATCTGCGGGTCGCGCGGCGGGAACATGCTGTTGAGGTCGCGGCCGACCATCGCGCGGATGATCCGGCTCTCGGACGCCTCCTCGCCGGCCATCGGGAAGCTCTCGATGGTGCGGCCGTCGCGGATGATCGTGACGGTGTCCGCGATGGCGCGGATCTCCTTCAGCTTGTGGCTGATGATGATGCAGGTGATGCCCTGCTTGCGGAGCTGGTCGATCAGGCCGAGCAGGTGGTCGCTGTCCTCGTCGTTGAGGGCGGCGGTGGGCTCGTCGAGGATGAGGAGCTTCACCTCCTTGGCGAGGGCCTTGGCGATCTCGACGAGCTGCTGCTTGCCGACGCCCAGCTCGAGGATCTTGGTCGCGGGGCTCTCGGCGAGGCCGACGCGGGCGAGCAGCTTGGCCGCCTCCGCGTTGGTCGCGTTCCAGTTGATGACGCCGCGGGTCGACTTCTCGTTGCCGAGGAAGATGTTCTCGGCGATGGAGAGGTAGGGGCTGAGGGCGAGCTCCTGGTGGATGATCACGATGCCGTCGGCCTCGCTGTCGTTGATCGACCGGTACTGCGCCTCCTCGCCCTCGAACTCGATGGTGCCCTCGAAGCTGCCGTACGGGTACACGCCGGAGAGGACTTTCATCAGGGTCGACTTGCCGGCGCCGTTCTCGCCGCAGATGGCGTGGACCTCGCCGGGCTGGACCGAGAGCGAGACGCCGTCGAGGGCGCGGACGCCGCCGCCGAACTCCTTGACGATGTCGCGCATGATGAGGATGGGACTGGCCAACAGGGCCTCACTTCGTTGGGGGGGAGTGGTGTGCGGACGGGGAG
>NZ_PSVF01000036.1:0-27730 GCF_002931975.1 Rathayibacter sp. AY1F3
GGAGTGGGGTGTGGGGCGGGATTGAGGCGGCGGGCCGTCTGGGCTGAGTCGTCCGATGGAGCGGGCGGCCCTATGACGAGGCGCGGAGTTCAGAGGCCGGAAGGAGTATTGATCCCTGCCCGCCTGGCAGCCGCTCGACCGATGTCGGCCAGCTGAGCAACCATCTCGGCGGGCGGCCTCGTGACGTCGATCCGCACCGTCCGAACCACGACACCGGAGCCTCTCACCGTCGCTGTTCGGTCACTCGTGTCTCCGGCGCTCGAGACGTAGACGAGCGTCCCCTCAGCCAGCCCGAGCACTGTGCAGTAGGCCAGCATCTGGTAGAGGTCCTCGACCCTCGGTGGTCCGAGTTTGTACTTGGCATCGATGACGACCACTGGTCGGCCGCCGGCGACGTGGACGAAGTCGGGTCGGATCGGCTGGCGTCGTTCGAGATCGAGATGAGCGGGGAACTGACCGATACTGACGCCCCGCGAGACCCCTGAGAGAGCGCTGCTCAGAGTCGTGGTCACGAATGCCTCGAACGCCTCCGCCATATTGACGACGAAGGAGGCGACGGTGTGGCCGCCGTTCGTCGTGGTGGGCGTGATGCGTGCGAGCACGAGTTCGGCGAAGCGCAGGGCGGGCTGATAGCGCTGGTTCAGCCGCGACGGCTGCCACGACGGCGTCATCGTCCCTGGCCGCAGGAGGGCCGCCTCCGACAATCTCGAGTCGAGGTGCGCCAGGCGCCGCCGGACGTCCGGCGACACGCGGGGCACGGCGAGCAGCAGCCGGCCGGCCGCACGCAGGATCCGGTTCTCGACGATGTCGGCCGAGTAGTCGTCGACCGTCAGCTCGATCGGGAGGAGTCGTCCGCCGCGGCGCGACATCTGGTCGGAGAACCGGACCCGCCCGCGCACCGTCATGGCGCTCTCGTCGTACCGTCGGTACCCCTGCAGGAGGCCGTGCCCGAGTGCACGTTCCGCGATGCGCGCGTACGTCTCGGCGACCGCGGGGAAGATCTCCCTGCCGTCGCCGGAGACCTCTTCCGGTCGGAAGCCCGGGTCCGCCGCGTACCCCAGCATGAAGAGCACCGAGGAGAAGGCGGCCTTCGGACGGACGACGACCTCGTCGCCATCGATCCGAATCGCCCCGATCCTGTTGAGCTGAGGCTTCACCTCGGCGCCTGACGCTGTCATGCGGGATTCGAGCAGCCCTGCGCTGCACACGCGACCGATGACCTCAGGGTCGAACGAGACCGCCGTCCAGCCGCCGTTCTCGTCGAACTCGACGCGGGTCATCCGGCCGGAGCGTCGTCGACCGCTTCGTCCGGATCCGCGACAGCACCGGGCTCGAGAGCGCTGAGACCGAACGTCGCCCGGACCTCCGCGCGAGACAAGCGTCCGTAGTAGTGCTCGTCGAGCAGCGGAAGGATGTCGTACTCCCAGATCCTCGCCAATCCGGAATCCGTGCGGGCAGAAGCGCCCATGAGGTAGGACGGGCCGATCTGGAAATCGCGGTCGAGGTCGCCGATCCGCTCGTTGAGCTGCCTCAGCAGAGCACTTCGGCTGATCTCATGGTGCTGTGCCTTCGACCATCGCTCGATCAGGCCGAGTACCGGCTCCTCTGCGGGGTGCAGCTCGACGAACGAGAACCGCCTCCTGATCGCCGCGTCCACCAGGGAGATCGAGCGGTCTGCCGTGTTCATCGTTCCGATGACGAAGAGATTCTCGGGCAGACGGAAGTCCTCCTCCGGCGAGTACTGCAGTGAGACCCCGGCGTCGCGGTATTCGAGGAGCAGGTAGAGCTCGCCGAACACCTTCGCGATGTTCGCCCGGTTGATCTCGTCGATGATCAGCACATGCGGCACTGTCGGGTTCGCCGCCGCCGCAGCAGCGAGAAGACGTACCGGCCCCGGTGCGAGTCGGAAACTCGCGGACCCCTTCTCATCGACAGTCGGCCGGAACCCCTCGAAGAAGTCCTCATAGGAGTAGGAGGGATGGAACTGGACGATGCGGACCGCGCCCTTCGGCGCGATGAAGTCGGCGAGAGCACGGGCGAGATAGGTCTTGCCCGTTCCGGGAGGCCCGAAGAAGATCGCTTGGCGACGCTCCTCGAGGAGACCCAGCACCTCGTTCAGCCACAGTGAGTCGTAATGCAGGCGACCCGCGAGTTCGGGCGTGCTGCGGGGGAGGCGGAGGGGGCCGGACAGCGGAGGTGCGGGCGCCGGTGCGATCGGCGGCGATATCAGGAAGCCGACGTCGGTGATCGGAGCGCTGCCGGACAGGACGTCGAGGACGGCGTTCGGTATCTCCGACCTCGAGACCGGCGTTCGCCAGTCGACGCCGCGTCGTCCTCGGGAATCGAGTTCTCCGATGACGCCCCAGTGCACGTCGTCGGAGCCGTCGACGAAGACCTGATCGCCGGCCGCCATCGTCACGAGGAACTGCGCAGCCGAATCCACCTCGGTGAGGAGATCGGTGATGAGCGGTCGCGGACCGGCCCCGGACGTCGGCCAGTCTCTCCATGAACGGAGCGCTTCGTCGCGGATGCCGCTTCGACCGCCATCCGGCGGGAGCGTGACGTGGAGGCCTGGGAGGGCGAGTGGCGCGCCGGGAGCGGCCGAGGGTACGGCCCAGCCGCGATGCTCGGTCGGCGGTGCCGCAAGCCACCATTCCGCGTCCCACGGTGGCGAGTACCAGGCGATGTCGAGCTCGCCGCTCGGGTCGAGGCTGTCCCGCAGAGCGAGCAGATCGCGGTCGACGTCGTCCGTCACCGTCGGGAGCGCTCCCGCGAAGGCGTCGCGGATCGCGTGCTTCTGCGCGACGGAGACGATTGCTTCGAAGCAGCTCGGCCAGGCCAGAGCGAGCAGAGAGCTCCGGATCGGTGGAGCATCACCCTGTATGTCGAGCGTGCGGTCGCGGAAGAGCCAGGGATCGCCGAGCGCGGCTTCGCGATCGTCGGACGCGAGGGCGTCCCACTGCCGGACGAAATCGCACAACCAGAGGAGATGCTGTGCGATCTGCTGGTTGAACCCCTGACCGCCGTTGAAGACGCCGCGAGTGTCGAGGGCGTCGACGATCACATCAGGGACCCGGGGGCGATCGGGCAGCACGTCGAGGATCTCCTGCAGAAGAGCGAGCTTCGTCTGCGCCCGGATGTTGATGAGGGGGAGGCGCTGCAGGAAGCAGAGCTCAGCGGCGAGCAGGACGACCGCCCTCGGCTGATCAGTCATCTGCTCGGCGATCCGCTCACGGAAAGTGCCGGTCGACCCGGGTGTCTCGATCGCTCGCCGGAGTGCCGCCGCAGTATCAGCGGTCCAGGTCACCGTCCGGCCGTCGAACGCGGAGGCCTGGCGTCGGAGACCACCGTCGAGGACGACCCGGGCGGCCTGCGCGATCGCCGTCCGCTCCGCCCGGCCCGTCCGTCCGGACGTCTCCGGTTGCTCCGCTGGAACGCCGGGGTCGGTCGTTCCTCTTATGGCCGCGCAGTCCGAGCACCATCCCGGTCGCGTCAGCGTCCTGAGATCGACATCCGGCGCAGCACCCCAGGCCTTCAGCACTTCGTCCTGAGCCCAGATGCGGATCGGAGTCGTCACGCCGTGAGCACATCCTGGGAGATGCAGTTTGCCCGAGGACGCTTCCTCGTAACCGTGCTCGGATGCGGCGAGCCCCCACTCGACGCCGTCGAAGGACCGCGTGGAACCAGAGATGCGCCCTCGAGCTCCCGGAGCAGTGCTGAGCACCAGGAATCCGAGCCCTGTGAGGACCCGCTGTGCCTGGCCGGAGGTGAACTCGCTCCTCTGCAGACCTGTGACCTCGGAGATCACCTGTTTCACGGGGAAGCGGATGCCCCTCACCTCGACGGAGTACGTGCTCACCTCGGCCGGCGCGGTACGGGCGAGGGTGCTCTCGACTTGTTCCCGTGTGAGTTCGTAGGTGGCGCCGTTGATCGTGAACTGCACTTCGTCCCCTTCGTCGTTCCGGTGAGTCTGTCGGACGGTACCGACTTTTACCGCATCGGCTCCCTTCTCGCGCCGGGAGAGGAGGGGGTGTCACTGACCGTCTTCGAGTCCGTCTGCTCCGGTCTTGGTATGGGGGAGAGTCCGACGCGATGAGCGCGCAGAATCAACGGGACGGCGACCGATCGAGAAGGAAGCGACAGCCCCTCCGCGGTGAACCGGGCCTCGACCGATATGGCACGATCAACCCATGCCCGGCTCACTGCACGCCTATGTCGTCGAAGGAACCCGTCTCCGAGTGGATGTGGTCTCGGATCAGGGAGCGACTCTCTCCCTTGCGGGGGAATTCACCGATCTCGAGCCGGTGACGGAGAGCGGTGGCGTTCTCGAGAGCAATCCTGCACTGCGCAGCAACATGTGGGCGTACGCCAAGACCTGGTATCGCGCCCGCATGACGTCCAATGCCGAGGCTCTCGCGTATTCGGATCCGGCCGAGCAGAAGGCCGCTCTCCAGCAGGTGGAGCAGGAGCGGCGGACCGCACAGAAAGTGGCCGAGACGTACGCGAAGACGGCGCAGTGGATCGCGGACGTCGCAGACGACGTCTCGCTGCTGGACGTCCAGCACGGATGGTGCTCGTCGTGCTTCTTCAACACCGAGCACCGGAAGTCCAACCGTCCCGCGGGGCAGCTTCCGGTGTACGTCTGCCAGGGCTGCGGATCCGCGACGCTCCCGTGCGTGGCTGTCGGCTGCGGCAACATGGCGGTGCGCGAGCGCGGCGCTCTGCGCGTCCCCCAGTTCTGCGCCGAGCACAAGCACGAGATCCCGGGCTTCGAGAAGGCCCAGGGGAGCTTCGGCGAGCTGCACGACTACGAGGCCTTCCTCGAGTACGAGAAGCCCGACCTCGACGCGACCTCGAAGATCATCGTTGGCGGCATCGCTGTCCTCGCGATGGCGGCGCCGGTCGCTCTCCTCGCCGCTCCCGCCATCGGCGGCGCGATCGGCTCGCTCGGCGTCTTCGGCGGATTCACCGGCGCAGCGGCGAGCTCACACGGACTCGCGCTGCTCGGCGGCGGCACCCTCGCAGCGGGCGGGCTCGGCATGGCCGGCGGCACGGCGGTCGTGACGGCCGTCGGAGCGGCGGTGGGAGGTGTCCTCGGGGCATCGGTCGCGAACGCCTACCTGAGCGAGGACAAGTCGTTCCAGATCGAGCTGCTCCGTCCGGGAACGGGCGGCGTCCCCGTGGTCGTCGCTAACGGGTTCCTCACCGACGGTGAGGGAGACCGATGGGGCAAGTGGAAGTCGATCGTCGACTCCCGCTACCCGGACTCGCCCGTCTACCGCGTCCGATGGGGGTCGAAGGAGTTGCGGGATCTGACGGATCTCGCCCTGGGCGCAGCAGGCAAGGGCGTCGCCATGGGACTGCTCAGAGGAGCGGCGGCGCTCGGGCACAAGGCGGGGGCGAAGCTTCTCGGAGGCGTCGCCGGGCCGGCGATGATCGCCTCGGACCTCGCGAGGAACCCCTGGCACGTCGCGAAGAACCGCGCCGACAAGACCGGCGTGATCATCGGTGATCTGCTCGCACGCACGAACGCGGAGTCGTACGTGCTCATCGGTCACAGTCTGGGAGCGAGGGCGATGGTCGTCGCCGCGCAGTCCATGGGCACGAAGCCCGGAGGGCCGCGTATCCAGGCCGCACATCTCCTCGGCACCGCGATCGGAGCGAAGAGCAACTGGGACTCGTTGACCGCCTCGGTCGACGAAGCGGTCTACGGCTACCACTCCCGCAACGACACGATCCTCAAGTTCGTCTACCGGACGGCTCAGGCCGGTGAGACGGCAGCTGGTCTGGTGGGCTTCATCCCCGCGTCCAGCAAGCTGCAGAACATCGACGTGTCGGATCGTGTCCAGACGCACTTCGAGTATCAGGACAACGTCGAGCTCCACGAGGCCGTCTGAGCGGTGCCGGGCGGGAAGCCGGTGACCTCTCGCCCGCGATCAGTCGATCCGCTGGTCCTTCGTCCATCCGCGCAGGACTCGCCGACGACCGCCGGCTCGGCCGTTCGGCCCTCGAGGGACGAGCGCTGTCCGAGCTAGCGCCCGTCCCCACCCAGCCGCTCACTCATCCCCGCGACCTCCTGCCACGCTCCGGTCGCCCGTTCCTCCGCCGTCACCTCCCGCAGCAGCGCGGTGAGCCGCTCCCGCAGCCGCAGCTCCGCCTCGGTCATCGCGCTCTCGTGTCCCCGTGCAAGGAGGTACGAGTGGGCGTCCGTCGCGAAGGCGGCCAGGGCGTCGAGGAAGATCTCGAGGACGCGGGCGGCCTCGCCGATGCGGGACGGATCGCGGGGCACCGGCAGCATCGGCACGAGCCGCAGCCTCCCCTGCCAGAGGCGCGCGTCGAGCGGATCCGCGAAGAGGGTGAGCGCGGTCGCGAGCGTTCCCGAGGCGGAGGAGGGGAACGCGCGGCGGACGTCGTGGACTATCTCGTGGAAGTGGTCGTCGGTGAGGCCGAAGCCGACGAAGAGCAGGTGCCGGGTCGCGAGGGTGGCCTTCACGATCGAGGAGAGGGCGCGGCGGGAGGAGTCGAAGCCGAGGTAGTCGTCGCGGGTGAGGACGATCGAGGACGGGTCGTCGACGGTGCCGTGGAGCTTCAGCAGCCAGCGCTCGTGGTCGCCCTCGTGGTCGCCGGGGATAACGGCGCGGGGGACGCCCGCGTCCTCGGACGCCGTCTCGAAGAGGCGGTCGTAGTTGAGCGTGATGGCCTGCTCGGAGTCGATCGCGGTGAGGAGCGCCGGAGCGAGACCGTACCGCTCGAGGGAGCCGATCTCACGGGCGACGGCCTCGGCGAACCGTCCGGGCTGCTCCTCGTCGAAGAGCGTCGCGAGGTAGGACGCCTGGTCGAGCACGTTCTTCCCGCTGAGGACCGCGGACGTCTCGGAGTCGAGTCCGATCTCGCGACCGAGCTCCTCGAGCAGCCCGTCCCAGGAGGGGCCGCCGGCGCTGACGCTGGTCCCGGCGCCGAGGAAGGGCACGAGCCGGCGGCGCCGGGCGCGCTCGGCGAGGCTCTGCGCCTCCTCGAGGGCCGGAGCCTCCAGCTCGGGCCAGGACGTCGCGGGATCGAGTCGTCGCCTGGACTGGGCGAAGGCGTGGACGTCGGCGCGGAGGGTGACGATCGCGATGTCGACCTGGAACGCCTCGGCGGCCTCCCGCAGCACGCGGAGCTGCTGGGCGAGCACGGCGTCGCGGAGGGTCCCTGATCCTCCTCCCGCCGTCGCGAAGAGCGGCACGGCCAGGAGCGGCAGCGGCCGCCTCGTGCGCCGATCCCTCGTCACCGTCCGCGCGGCGACCTCGACGAAGGTCCGGAGGCGGCGGGCGATGTCGGCGAGTCCTTCGCTGTCCTCGGCGTCGTGCACGGCGCGATCGGGGACGGCGGTGAGGACGGGAGTGGGGTCGCCGTCGCGCGGCGCGAGCGGCAGTGCCGCCTGTCGGCCGTCCGAGAACTCCGGAGTCAGTACGGCGCGTGCGCGATCCTCCAGCTGCGGCACCCCGCGCCAGAAGTCCGTGAACGAGAGGAAGCGGTCCGTCGGCAGGAGCCACGCGTCGCAGGCGAAGTGGAGGAGGCTTCCGCGGGTGACGAAGAGATGAGGTCGAGGCACGGCCTCTTCCTATCAGCATCGCTCAGTCGCCCGGGAGGGCTCGTTCTCCGCGTCGAGAACGAGCCTTCTCGGGCGACTCGGTGCAGCGGGCCGGGAGTCACGCGAGCATCCGATGCCGACGTGACGCCGGCGTCAGCGCCCCAGCACTCCCGCGTACACCGCGAGGTACTCGTCGACCATCCGGTCCACGGTGAAGCGGCGGCGCGCCGTCTCCCGAACGGCCGCGCGGTCGAGGAGTCCCGCCCGTTCGACCGCGGCGACCGCCTCCGACAGGGAGCCCACCGCGTACCCGGTGACGCCCTCGTCGATGATCTCGGCCATGGATCCGCGGCGGTACGCGATCACCGGCGTCCCGCACGCCATCGCCTCGACGACGGAGAGGCCGAACGGCTCGTCGAAGCCGATCGGATGCAGGAGCGCGAGCGCCCCGCCGAGCACGAGGGCCCGCTCCTCCGGCCCGACCGAGCCGCGGTAGACGACGCGCGTCCCGTCGACGAGCGGCTCGACCTCCTCGCGCCAGTAGCGCTCGTCCTGGACGATGCCGCAGATCACGAGTCGCCGCCCGGCCGCGGCGGCGATCCGGATCGCCTCCGCCGTGCCCTTGTCGGGGTGGATCCGGCCGAGGATCACGAGGTCCTCGCCTCCGGATCCGGCGGGGAAGCCGTCCACGTCGATCCCGTGGTGCACCGTCGCCGCGTAGTCGAGCTCGGGGGAGCGGTCGCTGTCCGAGATCGACACCAGGTGCGCGGTGCGCGGATGCCGCAGCGCCTCGCGGTAGGCGGGCAGGATCTCGGGCCCCGAGAAGCCGTGCACCGTCGTCACGAGTGGCACGGGCCACTGCGCCGTGAGGGCGAGCGGCAGCCAGTCGAGGTGGTTGTGCACCAGGTCGAACTCGCCGGCGCGGTCGAGGACCGCCGCGATGTGCAGGGCCTCCCAGACGCGGCCGTCGCGGCCCGACTCGGCGTAGCCCGTCGGAGCGACCGACTCGAGCGCGGCCGTCGTCACGGAGTCGCCGGTCGCGAAGAGCGTCACGTCGGCTCCGCGGCGGACCAGCCCCTCGGTCAGGAGGCTCGCGACCTGCTCCCACGGCCCGTAGTGGCGCGGCGGCGTGCGCCACGCGACCGGCGCGAGCATCGCGATCCGCAGCCCGGCCGCCGGGTCCCCGGGTCCTGCGGTCATCGGGCGGCGACGGCCGCGGGGGCCGCCGGGACGCTCGGCCGCGTCGGCTGCAGGCCGGCCCGCCGCACCACGAGCGAGGTGTGCAGGGCGGCGATCGTCGACTCCGCGCCCCGGTTCTCGTTGCGCCCCTGAGGCTCCAGCCCGTCGTACCCGGCGCCGGAGAGCGGATCGACCATCACGGTCGCGGAGTCGTTGACCCCGTGGAACCAGGCCCAGCAGGAGGCGAGGCCCTCGCGCCAGAGCGGATCCTCGTCGAGCGTCAGGGCGCGGGCGCACGCGGCGGCGATGGCGGCGACCTCGATCGGCTGCTGGTCGAAGAGCACTCCGAGCTCGTCCGGCCCGCGGCCGGCCACGCCCGTCACCGAGAGGCGGCCGTCGCGCGATTCGAGGCCCAGCAGGAAGGCGAGGGCGGCGAACCCGCGCGCGAGCAGCGGCGGATCCTGCAGCGCCTCGCCGGCCGCCAGGAGCGCCTCGGGGACGCAGCCGTTGGCGTAGCGCAGGCGCGCCTCCGGCCAGGGCCAGGCCTGATCCGTGCAGGAGAGGAGCATCGGCGCGGCGTCGTGCAGCAGCTGAACCGCGACCAGCGAGTGCGGGCGGACGGCGACGACCTCGACCGCGCCGAGCACCGCGAACGTCATGGCGCGCAGGTCCGGCGAGCGCTCCTCCGCGAGGCGGAGGAAGAGCCGCATCGCGCGGCGGCGGGTCAGCGGCAGCTCGGCGTGCGCGGCGACGACCCCCGCAGCCCAGACGCTGCGGCCCCAACAGTCGCCGAGCGAGGAGGCGTCGGCCCACTCGCCGTCGGGCGACAGCCGGTTGTGCACGGTGCCGTCCGGCTCGGCGGCCGCCTCGAGGAAGCGGAGGTACTGCTCCGTGAGGCGTCGGGTCCGGAACGTCTGCTCCGGCTCCTGCGCCACCACGATCAGGGCGCGCGAGACGTCGTCGACGCAGTAGCCGTGCTCGGGACGGGGCGCGTCGAGCAGCGCGTGCTCGTGCAGCCCGCGCTCGTCGGTGAGGGCGTCGAGGTGCTCGTAGGGGAGTGCCGTCGCGAGGGCGGGCCCCGCGGTCACGCCGCGTGCTCGATGCGGAGGCGCTCGACGAGATCGAGGTAGAGGTCGGCGGCCGCGGGCCAGGAGAGGGCGGCCGGAGCGGCTGCGGGGGCGGAGTCGGCGAGCACCTCGCGCAGCGCAGCGGCCATCGCAGTGGGGTCCTCGTGCGCGACCGCGCGGCCGCGGCCGTTCCCGAGCAGCTCGAGAGCGTGGGGGAACTCCGTCGCGACGACCCGTCGTCCGGCGGCCAGCGCCTCGACGAGCACGCCCGAGGTGACCTGGTTGCGGGAGTCGTAGGGCAGCAGGACGGCGTCGGCCTCGGCGACCGCCGCCGCGAGCTGGGAGGGATCCAAATAGCGGCCGTCGAGCACGACCCGGTCCTCGAGCCGCAGCTCGGCGATCAGGTCGGCCAGCGACTCCCGGTAGGCCTCGCCGGCGTGCGCGACGACCTTGGGGTGCGTCTGCCCGTAGACGGTGTAGTGGGCGGAGACGCCGGCGTCGCGCAGGTCGGCCATCGCGCGGATCCCCCACTCGATGCCCTTGCCCGGGCCGATCAGGCCCCAGGTGATGATCTGCGGATCCGCGGCGGCGGCGGGGCGGGCGGCCGCGTTCCAGACAGGGACGCCGTGCGCGATGACGACGACGCGCGAGGCGTCCACGTCGTACCGGCGCTCGAGGATCTCGGCCGCGACGGCCGTCATCACCACGACCGCGTCGGCGAGGGAGGCGACCCGCTCCAGCACGAGGCGCTGCGAGGGGGTGGGCGTCTCGAGCACCGTGTGCAGGACCACGATCACGGGCACGGCGAGCCGCTCCATCAGCGCGATCACCTCGTCGCCGTCGGGTCCGCCGTAGATGCCGTACTCGTGCTGGATGATCGCGACGTCGCAGGAGTCGAGCTCGGCGGCCGCGCGGGCGGTGCTCGCCGGGTCGCCCGCGACGAGCTCGGCCACGACGCTCGTGCCGGGCGTCGATCCGGGCACCGCGAGCTCGTCCATCACGCGGACGGTGCGGATGCCGGCGCCGTGGTCGTCCTCCAGTGCTCCGCCGAGGGCCTCGGTGAAGGTCGCGAGCCCGCACCGCGTGGGCGGGAAGGTCGACAGCAGTCCGACGGTGGTGCCGGATCGCCGGTGCGCGAGCGGGAAGGGGGACTCCATGCTGACTCCAGCCGCGGGGAGGCGGAGCCTTCCCGGGGAGGGCGGTCCGCGAACGGGCGAGACGACTGCCGGGCGGCACCCCTCGCGGGATCCGTGTCGGATCCGGTCCACGGCCGGAGGACCGGGCATGAGTAGCGTCACCCTAGTGGGGGTGGATGACGATCCGGGTCGCCCGCTGCGCGGCTTCGCCCGCCGGCCATCGGGGCGCGGACTTCGGCGGGCGGGGGGCGGCGGTCTCGGTGGCGGCCGGCGGGAGCACGGGCAGGATGTCGGCGTAGTCGGCGGCGGCGGCCTCGATGACGGCCACCAGGAATACGGCCGCGGCGGCGTCGACGTCGACGCAGCGGCGGATCAGGAGGCCGGCGCCGCGAGTGGCGTCCTCGCGGCCGTGCCCGGCGGGGAGGACCTACTCGAGGAGGAAGGCGCGCCCGTTGATCAGCAGCGTGTCGCCGTCGGTCGCGGCGAGAACGCCGAACTCGTCGACGGAGCGGGTGGAGTCCCCGGCGGTGTCCGAGGTCGCGGCGACAGCGGGAGTGGCTGCGGCGGCGGTGAGGAGGAGCCCGCAGGCGAGTGCGGTGATCACGGTCGTGCGGTTCATCGGCGTCGTCCTTGGCGTCGTGGTGGGCCGCTTCTCGTGGAGGCGGCGGGAACTGGTTCCGAGCCTAGGGCGCTGAGCCCGTCAACGCCCTGGGTCGTTCCTTGGGTTCAGCTATGAAGTACCGTGCAGCCATGCCCTGGGGACGCCTCTACTTTGCCGTGCAGGCGCTCGGCGGAGCGGCCTGGTGGGTCGCCGTGGCGCTCGTCCCCGCCGTGCGGATCGCGACGCTCGGCAGCCTCGATCCCGTCCCTGTCGCGGCTCTCGACCTCCCGCTGTTCGTCGGCGCCTCCGCTCTCGCCGCCGCCGGGATCCGCTGGGCGGCCGTCACCGCGACGGCCTGGACGCTCCTCGTCGCGGTCGCCCTGGCCGTCTGGGCCACCCTGACGGGGGAGGCGGGCTGGGGCGTCGTCGCGATGCTCGCCGCGGCGGGCGGCTCCGTCGTCGCGGCGTGCCTGCTCCTGCTCGGCCGGGTGCCCACGCGCTGGATCGCCTCCGGTCCCTTCTCCTTCCGCGTCGCGACCGCGGGCCGCCGGCCCGGATCGCACCTCGCCGCGACCCTCGGGCAGATCGCGGTGTTCTGGGGAGGCGCGCTGGTCGTCGTCCCGCTGGTGATCGCCGCGCTGGAGGAGCGCTGGGGCGTGAACCTCGGAGCGGCGCCGCCCGCGGTCGTCGGCGTCGGCGTCCTGCTGCTGGTCGCGGCGAGCGCGCTCGGGATCTGGTCGGGGCTCACGATGTCGCTCCTCGGCGACGGCACGCCGCTGCCGATCGCGATGACCAACCGGCTGGTGATCGCCGGCCCCTACCGCTGGGTCCGCAACCCGATGGCGGTCGCCGGCATCGTGCAGGGAGCGGCGGTCGGGCTGCTGCTCTCGTCGTGGCTGGTCGTGCTGTACGCGCTCCTCGGCGCCGTCGTCTGGAACCGGGCCGTGCGCCCGCTGGAGGAAGCGGACCTCGCCGCCCGCTTCGGCGCCGACTTCGAGCGCTACCGCTCGCGCGTCCGCTGCTGGGTGCCCCGCCGCCCGGAGCCACTGCTGCGCCGGGGGTAGCCGCCGCCGCGGCGCGCTCGCCGAGGCGTTCCGCTCCCGCCGGGACACCGCCGCCAGGCCGGCGTCTCGCCGACGAGGGCGGTGTCTCGAGGCGCGGTCCGCTCCTCCGCCCCCACAACGCGCCTCTCGCGACGGCGACGCGCCTCGCCCGCCGACCCCGTCACTCCGCGGTGCGCCCGCGCCCCACCACCGCGGCGACCAGCCCCGCCGACACCGCGGCCAGCGCGACCAGCACCCCGCCCACGCCGAGCGCCCCCGCCACGAGCGGAGTCGCGAGCGCCAGCGCGACACCGGGGAGCGCCAGCCGCGCGGGCATCGGCTGGTGCTCGCCGAGCGGCGCGTGCATCGCCCACAGGGTCAGGACGAAGACCGCGACCGGGACCGCGACGGCCGCGCCGATCACCGTGTCGGACGCCTCGAGGTGGCCCGCGGTCGCAGCGACGGCCGCCTCCAGCCCGGATCCCAGCGCCGCGAGGGCCGCGAACGCCGCGAAGTGCGCGTAGCCCCAGCGGTAGGAGAGGCCGCGCCGCCGCTCCAGCAGCTCGCCGGAGGGATGCGAGAACGACAGCCACCACAGCGCGAACACGATCACCAGCCCGCAGGCCGCGACCAGCACGAGCGAGGTGCTGACGCCCGCCTCCGTCACCGCCCGCTGCACGCCCATCACCGCCGCGAGGACGCCCTCGCCGAGCAGGATGATCGTGAACAGCCCGTACCGCTCGGCGACGTGGTGCGGATGCCAGTTCGCGTCGCCCGCCCGCTGCGCCCAGAGGGGCACCGCCAGCTCGCAGGCGACCAGGAGCAGGAAGCTCACCACCCCGACCTCCTCGGGCAGGAGCAGCCGCAGCAGCCAGCCGACCTGCACGATCGAGAAGCCGACGGCGTTGCGCACGGCGGAGGTGCGGTGCTCCGGAGTGGACACGGCGACGCGGATCCACTGGCTCACCAGCGCGAACCGCATGATCGCGTAGCCGATGGTGATCGCCCGGTAGTCGCCGTCCTCGAAGCCGGCCGGCACTCCCGCCGCGAGTACGAGGACGCCGCCCATCTGGGCGAGGGTCAGCAGCCGGTAGGGCACGTCGTCGGTGTCGTAGCCGGAGGCGAACCAGGTGAAGTTCATCCACGCCCACCAGATCGCGAAGAACACCATGCCGAAGGGGAGGAGCCCCTCGGCGAGGTGCCCCTCCTCGGTGGCGTGTGCGAGCTGCTGGGCGATCTGCGCGATCGCGACGACGAAGGTCAGGTCGACGAGCAGCTCGAGCGGACTCGAGACGCGGTGCGCCTCGTCGATCGCGCGCGGCTTCATCCGCACGCGGAGGGGGTGCGCGGGGGAGGCGGGCATGCGCTCATCCTGCACCCGGAGGGCCGCTGCGCGAGTGCCGCGCCCGCCTCCCGCGACCCTCGGCGCCCGCCCTCGCACCGAGTGTCCAGAAGTCGTCGCACTCGAGCGCGAGTGCGACGACCATCGGACACTCGCGGGCGGCCGGATCTCGCCAGGTCGGGCGCAGCCGACACCGCGATCACGCAGAAGTCGCGGTACTCGCGCTCCCGTACGGCCACTTCCGAGTTCTCGTGCGCCCCGGGCGACACCCGGCGGCCCCGCGCCCGCGCCCCGCGCCGGCCCGCGCAGGGCCCCCGCCTACGATGGGTCGGGATGTCCCCCGAATCCGCGCTCGCCGCCCCGACCCGCGCGTCCCCGGGCGCCCGGCGGTCGCGGCGCGGGCCGCTCCTCGGGCTCGCCCTGGTCGCCGTCCTCGTGGCGACGCGCCTGCTCGCCCCGGACGCGGCGGGCGACGCCCTCTCGGACGCGGTGCGCGACTTCCTCACCCTCTCGATCAGCGTCGTCATCGAGTCGCTGCCGTTCGTGTTCCTCGGCATCGTCCTCTCGATCGCGGTGCAGCTGTGGGTGCCCGAGGCCGTGCTGCTGAGGATCCTGCCGAAGCGGGCGCTCCCGCGGCGCCTCGTGATCTCGCTGCTCGGCGTGCTCCTCCCGGTCTGCGAGTGCGGCAACGTGCCGCTCGCGCGCGGGCTGATCGTCAAGGGCCTCTCGGTGTCGGAGTCGATGACGTTCCTCCTCGCCGCGCCGATCGTGAATCCGATCACCATCGTCACGACCTACCAGGCCTTCGGCTGGGCCGACGGGATCCTCGTCTGGCGCATCGTCGGCGGCTTCGCGATCGCGAACCTCGTCGGCTGGATCTTCAGCCGCCACTCCGAGCCGATGAGCCTGCTCACCGACCGCTTCCGCGCGGCCTGCGAGGCGGGCGAGCGGCCCTCCCGCTCCCTCCGCGACCGCTCCCGGCGCAGCGTGCTGCTGTTCGCCGAGGAGACCGGGGCGATGATGCCGGCGCTGTTCGTCGGCGCCGCCATCGCGGGGCTGATCCAGGTCGGCGTCTCGCGCGATGTACTGACCACGCTCGGCGGCGACCCGCTCTGGTCGGTGCTGGCGCTGATGGTCCTCGCGTTCGTCATCTCGATCTGCTCGAACGTCGACGCGTTCTTCGTGCTCTCGTTCGGCTCCACGTTCCTGCCGGGAGGCATCATCGCGTTCCTCGTCTTCGGCCCGATGATCGACGTCAAGATGCTCGCGCTGCTGCGCACCACGTTCTCGGCCGCGACGCTGGTGCGCGTCACCGTGCTGGTCGCCCTCGCCGCGGCCGTGCTGGGACTGGCGGTGAACTATGCGCTCTGAGCGCCTCCTCGCCCGCTGGAAGGGCGTCGTCCTCAGCCTGATCGGCGTCGTCTCGACCCTGTGGCTCGCGGCGACCGGTCGGCTCGGCCTCTACATCCACCCCCGCTACTTCGAGTTCTCGGTGGTGCTCGCGGTGATCGCCGGAGTGCTGCTGATCGCCGCGTTCGCGGTCGTGCCGGGCGCCGAGGAGGACGCCCACGAGCACGAGCACGAGGACGACGTCGAGCACCTCCACGCCCCCGCGCCCGCCCGCCCCTGGCGCCGGGTGGTCGCGGTCGCGGCCGGAGTCGCGGTGATCGCCTCCGCCGCCGTCGCCCTGCTCGTGCTCCCGCCGGCCGCCCTCACCGCCTCGACCGCGACGCAGCGCGAGGTCAACACGAGCGCCGTCGACGCCTCCGTGACCGCCGCGGCGCCCACCGGCGACACGGCCTCGTTCAGCGTGCGCGACTGGGCGACCCTGCTGCGTCAGGGCGCGAGCGAGCAGTTCCTCGCCGGCCGCACGGCGACGGTGAGCGGATTCGTGACCCCCGACGCCTCCGACCCCGAGAACGTCTTCTACATCGCCCGCTTCGTCGTCACCTGCTGCGCGGTGGACGCGCAGCCGGTGGGCGTGCCGGTCTACCAGGCCGGCTGGGCCGACACCTGGTCGGAGGGGCAGTGGCTGGAGGCGAGCGGTGGCTTCGGCGCGAACCCGAGCGTCACCAGCGCCGAGGCGGTCGTGCTGGAGCCGGAGGCGCTCACTCCGATCGACGAGCCTGCGATGCCGTATGTCTACTGAGCGCGGCGCGAATCCTGAGCGCGGCGCGAATCCTGAGCGCGGCGCGTCTCCGGAGCGCCGCCCGTTGCTTGAGCCCGGCGCGTCTCCCGAGCCCGGCGCGTCTCCCGGCGGCGGCACGTCGGCGCTGAGCGGGCGACGGGCCGATGGCGGCGCGCGGCGGGCTCCCGGCCTCGACTCCGCAGGCGCCTCCCGCTTCCCGCGGCTCTTCTGGGCGGTCGTCGCGGTGCTCGTCCTCGCGGTCGGAGGCCTGACCGCCGCCACCGTCGCGAAGGGGCCCCGGGTCGCCTCCCTCGAGGTCAGCACCGACGGCGTGGTCGAGCGCGACGGCTCCCGCGCCCGCCTGCACCTCGACCAGGCTCTCGAGCCCGACGCACTCGACCGCGTCCGCGTCGCTCCGGACGCCCCGCACACCGCCGAGCTCGACGGCGGCGTGCTCACCGTCACGTTCACCGACACCCTCCGCTACGCCACCCGCTACGAGATCGAAATCGACGACGCCCGCAGCGCCGCGACAGGCTCGGCCGCCGACGTCTCCGCCTCCTTCACCACGAAGGACCCCGACCTCTTCACCCTCGACCGCACCGCCGACGACCCCTCGCAGCCCGACGCCGTCCGCGTCCGCCCGCTCTCCGGAGGCGACGCCCGGGTCCTCGTCACGGCCGACCGGATCCAGGACTACGCCGTCGTCGGCCCGGTGCTGGTCGTCGTGACCATCGAGCCGGACGACACGAACCTCCTCCGCACGGTCACGCTCGACACCGGCTCCGAGGGCGTCATCCCGCTCCCCGGCCCCGGGACCGTGCGCGAGCTGCACTCCTCGCCCGAGAAGGGCGTGCTCGGCTGGACCTTCACCGGGCAGGCGCCGTCGGGCCCGCTCGACCGCGCCCTCTACTCCTACGACCTCACCGACCAGAAGGCCGAGGCGGTCCCCGTGGTCGGGATCGACGGCGGGCCGCTGCGGGCGCGCGATTGGATGTTCGTGCCCGGCACCACCTCCGTCGTCACCCACTCGCTCGACGACACGGTGCTCCTGCTCGACCTGCTGACGCCCGGCTCGATCAGCCCGCTCGGGCAGCACGCGGAGCTGCGCGGATTCGTGCCCGGCGCGAACCGGCTCGTGGTCGCCGATCCGGAGTCGGGCTCGCTGATCGACCTGGCCGACGGCTCGGTCGAGACGCTCGCCCTCCCCCCGGCCGACGTGAGCGCGACCGCGTCGCCCGTGCAGATCCTGCTCCTCGACTCCGGGAGCTACGTCGAGCTCGAGGCCGAGTACGCGCCGGAGACGGGGGCGACCCAGTACTCCGTCGTCCGCGTCGACGCGTCCGGCACCGCGGAGGTGTTCCGCACCTCGCCGACAGGCCGCATCCGCGGCGTCTGCCTCTCGCCGAACGGGCAGTACCTCGCCGTCGAGACCGTCTCGGTCGAGGGCCGGCCGGACGACTACCCGGGCGAGCCGGGCTTCAGCGCGACCTCGACCGTGCTCGTCGACCTCGGCACCGGCGACACCGCGCGCAGCGTCAACGGTCGCTCGCGCGACTGGTGCGCGTAGGGGGCCGGCCTGACGACCGGCTTGTCCACCTGACTGATTGCTGGCGGCCCGGAAGTAGAGATTCGGAGATCTGTCGGTCTGTTAATACCGGACTTCGAGGCTATTGCCTGCAGTCTCCGTTTCGCACATCCAAGGCCGCGATGCGGCCCAGAGTTGCCCGGCTCAGGATTCATCCCTCGACGTAGCGTTCGCAGTCGCCCGAACCGTGCAGATCTGCCGGATCGGCACAGTGCAGGAGTGACCAGCTGGCGCCCACGCCCGTGGGCTCTTCAAGACCGTTGTGGCGATCGAACGCCGTCGTCGTGTACACGTCGACGCCGTCGATCGAGCCTCCGACGAACGCGAATGAGACAATTGGGTCGCCGTCTGACCGGTGAACGCTCGAGACGCGGAGTGGCGGTGAACTGCGCAGCAGCATCCAGCTCGGATGACGCTCGGGCAGTGCGCAGGTAGGTCCGGGCGATGCTCCTGGGGAGTGATGCCGTGTCAGCTGGTGGGGGAGACGTCCGGTGCGACGGTTTCCGGGAAGTCTGCCGGGGTGTGCGCCGTCTCGTGGGTGAGGGTGTCGACTGACCAGGTGCCCGCGTGTAGGCGCAGCGTCGCCTCCTGCGGGAACGAGTAGGCGTACTCCGGAGCCGCTTCGCCGGTCTCGTACGGGCTCCGCTGAAGGGTCGTGCTCTCGGTGAACGTCACCGTGGCCGAGTCGCCCGTGATCTGCACCGAGTCCAGCGACACGTCGGTCTCGAACGCCGTGAAAAACTCCCCGAGCTCGAGGTAGCGGTCTCGCTGAACGCGCAGCCGGGAGTCATCCTCCATGATCACCGCAAGCAGCCCCGGCGTCGAGGTCGATTCCGGGACGCCGAGGCCGGTGAGCTGCGGCGATCCTTCGACCAGGCTCTGAGCGTTCCGGTGCTCGAGGTCTGAGATCAGTGCCGTCGAGATAGCCTCGTTCTGCGACGACGAGGATGCGAGGCCGGCGATCACCGCTGCGCCGGCTCCCGCGACGCACACAGCGCTCAGGGCTAGGACAAGCACTCTGGCAGGGCGCACAGCTCTCTCCTCACGGGAAGCCGATGACCGGCTGCTGCGAGCCTATACACCACGGTGTGACTACCCGAGGAGGGACAGCGTCGTCGCCCCGATGAACGGGCTATGACGACGTCGGTTCGGAGGGCGTACGGTGACGGGCGTGGACGACTCCAGCGACCGAGCGAACCGGTGGGCGGTCGGCCTCGGTGTCGTCGTGCTCCTACCTGCCGCTTTGTGGACGATGGTGAGCAGCGTCCTAATGGGCTTCGCGACGGACTCGTGCGCAAGCGCGAGGCCCTGCGACCGCGGACTGGCTGATGCGGGCATGGCGGTCGGCTTCTTCGGCGCCCTCGGCGTCTCCGTGGCTGTGATCGCGGCGTTCCTCATCAAAGTCGGGCCGCGCGGGGTCAGCGCGTGGATCCCGTGGACGGGCGTCGGGCTCATCGTCCTCACTGGCATGGCTGCCCAGCTCCTGGTTCACGCTGCCACCTGAGCATTGTCGCGGCCTTGAATGTGCACGCTGCGGTCCCTGCCTGCCCTAGCGTTGCCTCATGGTCGCGTCTCGGCCTGAAATGCGCAGCGCCGTTCCGAAAGGGGAGTGTCTGTCGCGGGTCATCAAGAAGCCCACCGGCTCTTAGGCTGACCCGATGAGTTCCCCGGCACCGACCCGCCCGTTCGTGGGCGCTGCTCGCGTCGCCGTCGGTGCAGCGGCGATCGCGGTGATCCTCCACACCTACGCCTTGAGCATCGCGGCCGGCGATCCGAATCCGTTCGACTACTTCGGCTACTTCACGAACCAGACCAGCCTCCTCGCGAGCGCGGTGCTCATCGTCGCCGGATCGGTCGCGCTCGCCCGCCGTCCGACGCCGGTGTGGCTGAGCTACGTCCGCGGCGCGGCGACGGCCTACTCGATCGTCGTCGCCGTGATCTACAACACCCTCGTTCCCGGTACCGGAACGGCTCCGCCCTGGGTCAGCGCCGTCCTGCACGTGGTGCTCCCCGCGCTCGTCCTCCTCGACTGGATCGTCCTCGCCGACCGCGGACCGCTCTCCTGGCGCCGGCTGTGGGTGGTCCTGCCCTACCCGATCGTCTGGGTCGTCGTCGTGCTCGTCCGCGGAGCGACCGACGGGTGGGTGCCGTACGGTTTCCTGCTCCCCGAGAACGGAATGCCGTCGCTCGTCCTGCACGTCGCCGGGCTGACCTGCGCGGTGCTCCTCGCCGGCGCACTCGTCTGGGCACTGAGCCGACGCCGCACCTTCCACCTCATCTAGTTGATGTCCCAGCGGAGTAACTTCTTGACTCAGCTCAGTTCACAGATCAGACACTCACCCGCAGGTAGGGGCGCTGACCGGCCGCGGCGATTGAGGCGAGTGTCGAAGCGAGATCCTCGACGAGGCGGTGCACCTGCTCGGGTGACCATCCCTCGAGCTCGGACGACGCATCCTCCCACTGCCGCGCTGCGGCGGCACGACCCGTCTCACCTGCGGCGTCTAGCGCGCCACCCAGGCCGGTGCTGACTGCGATGACGAAGCTCTCGTAGTCATCGGTCGCCGCAACCGGCTGGTACTGCGCCGCGGGAACCTCGAGCGCTGGTGTCGAGGTCAGGATGCCTTCGAGCTCCCAGAGTCCGGTCGGATCTATGTCGCAGACGAGACCGTCCGATCCCGACAGCGCCGCGCCCGCCTCTTCATCGGAACCAGCACCAAACACACTCGCAAGAATTCCCATAGCAGTCAGCGTCTCACATAGCACCCAGCGTCTCACGTAGCACCCAGCGGTGCGCATGTGGCGGGGGACACGCGGTCGTGCGGTGCTACCTCACCTACGCCGAGGAACCAGGTCCGCAGGCTTCGCACGGCGGCTAGCGGAAGCGGTGACCCACCGTTCGTAGCACTGGAACAGCTGAATCGCGCCGACGGCTGAGACGACAAATCCGATCAGAATTCCCATGAGCAGGACTGGGCTGAGCTGGCCCCCTGTCTGATTCAAATCTGCACGAACGCCGGCCTGAAACTGCAACAGCGAGCAGATCACGGCGATCACAACACCCGACGCGAGCAGGCTCGAGCCCTTGAGCACTTCCACCATGACCACCCTCGGTCGTGAAACTACCGCAGAGTCTCCCACCCGACACCGCCTCGACCCTTATGGAGATCGTTCAATGGGCCGCTGCCGGCGGGTGTTGATCTCAGTCGCGCTGTGCGTCGCGGCCGAGAGCAGGGCGACACCGCCCCCCGCCGGGCTGTCGCGTGCGGCGTCAGCTCAGCGATGCCAGGATCTGGCTGGCGAGTGGCAAGCGCGCTAGGTCTCAGGCGGGTATTCTCCGCGCGTGGACCTGAATGACCGATCGAGCGCGGAGTTGGAAGAGATGATCACGGCAGTGTGCCGTCGAGTGCGTCGACGAGCGCGGGCCAGTTTTGACTTCGGTCTGGCGGCCGGTCTCGCGGGAGGCCTGCTGCTGGGCAATCTTTTCTTCGGGGGCCCCTCCACGCAGGCTCTTACCCCGATTTCCGTCGGCTTGCTCGTCATTACGGCGCCGCTCGCGGTAATCGCTACCTACATGAACACGGTGAGGCGTGCCCCGGACTTACAAAGCATCCATGACCTGCAGGAGATTCTCTTGCGCCGAGAATCTGCTTCCTGAGCGCGCCAGGTCCACATCGAATCGTTAGGCTTCTCACCTGCTGTCTGGCGACCCTCCTCTCGGCCGCGGTTGTTAACCAGTAATAGGGTCGGCTGGTGGTCGTGCCGTGCCGTCATACTGAGCACGTGTCCATCAGTTCGCGGGTGTTGCGTTACGCATCCGCCTATGCGCTACTGCTCGTCGTCGTCGCGATCGTGTTGCTGAACACGTGGCCCGACTTGTGGGACGAACCACTCGTTCTCGTCGTCCTCGTTCCACTCATGATCATGGCAACGGCTTACCCGAGCTTGCGTCACCAGCTTCCTCCTGAGAGGAGCGTGCGCGAAGGGCAACAGGAGGGCCGTTCCATCCGCGCCGCTGCGTCCAAGGGCGCTCACTCCGCTGACCTAGAGCCGGACGAAGCGCCGGGGCTTTTCGACTCTCCCGCTCGCCAAGCACTCATGGCAGCAACAGTCACCGCCGCCGTGGTGATCGTGCTGGCTCTCATCAGCGTCGTGCAACCGGCGCTAGATCGAGGGTGACGTCACTGTCGCTCCTGGAGCCAGGAACGTCCCGTTACGGGATCGTTGACCGGCAGAGGGGGCGCTGCGCTATGTCGTCGCTCGTTCTTCCTTCGACTCGGTGATGAGCTCCTGCTTGCGTTCGGCTCTGAGCGCGACGACGGTTCCCGCGAGAGCGAGTGCGGCGGCTGCGGTGAAGAGGGCGGTGGCGTCCCACCTGTAGTGACGGATGGTGATGCCTGGTGAGGTCTCGCTGGCTGCGTAGGTGCAGGACAGGCCGAGCGGGTAGAGGATCTTCTCGCCCGACACGCGGCTGGAGTAGAGGTCGATCCCGTCGGGGTACTCGCTGTGCTGGCACTGCACGGCGGCCGGGTCCCAGCCGGTCTGGATCCAGCCGATCGTGTGGGTGAGGAGGGCGACTGGGGTGCCGATCACCATCGCGAGGATGCCGAGGGTCTTCGCGGTCCGCAGTTCCATCCCGTCAGAGTAGGGCGGACGCTACCCACCACGCGCGTCCCGAAAGGGGATGGGTGGCCGGTCACCCACTGAGCAGCCCGGTGGCTGTGGCGTATTCGGCGCAGTACCGTCAGCGAATGTTCTTCCACTCGAGTAAGCGCGATTCGCCGCAGTTGCGTCCTGAGCTCGAGCGGTTTCGCGAGGCTGTCGCTGAGGCGTCATTCGAGGGTGAGCTAGCGGGCTACTTCTCGGTGCAGGTCGGTGCTCACCTCGCGGCCAGCGGCCCGTGGTGGAGGCGGGCGCTGAGTGATCCGCGATGGGGGATCGCGTGGACGTTTTTCTATGAGCCTGCTTTCGATGAATCCCATCCGCGCGTGGGCCCGCCGTACGAGGACGGTTTCGAGCTGGGTGATGAGTCGGTCTTCGATGAACTACTCGGAGGTTCGGTCGACGTCCGGGGTCGGGTGTACTCGCTGCGTTGGATCGACCGCGCGAGCGAGCCGGAGCTGTGGGCGGACAACTACGGGTACATGCCAGCGAAGCCCGGAGTTGGAATCCCTGTACGCGTGTCGAGAGTGCGTCGTCGAGACCGTTGAGCCGGATCTCTCGTCGGCAGGCGGCGTCCCGTATGGGGGTCGTCATCCGGCCGCCCAGCATGGCCGCGCATGAGACCGGAATCTCGCGGCGCTGTTTGTTGCAATAGACCCGCCCGATGAAATGCCCGATGATGGGGCGTCAACCGACACACTGAGCGCATGGCAGCTCTCGTGGGATACGCCCGCGTCTCAACCGACAAGCAGGATGCGACCGCGCAGCGCGACGCACTCCGGGCGGCCGGCGTCCTATTCGATCGGATCTATGTCGACTCCGGTCTGACGGGCCGGAACCGCGAGCGTCCCGCGCTGCGGGAAGCGCTGGCGGCATGCGACGCCGGATCGACTCTGCTCGTGACGAAGCTCGACCGGCTCGCGCGGTCCATCACAGACGCTCGCGACATCGTTGATGAGCTGACCCGCCGCGGGGTGAAGCTCAGCATCGGGGGATCGGTCCATGATCCGGAGGATCCGATCGGCCGGCTGCTGTTCGACGTGCTCGCGATGGTCGCGGAGTTCGAGGGGGATCTGATTCGTGCCCGCACTCGTGAGGGGATGAAGGTCGCGAAGGCCAAGGGGCGGCTGCGCGGGCGGCAGCCGAAGCTGTCGCCGAAGATCGAGGCGCATCTGGTCGCAGAGCATCGCGCCGGGAACTACACCGTCGCCGAACTCGCGGCAGAGTTCACGGTCGCGCGGTCGACGGTCTATCGAGCGGTACAGCGCGCGGACACGCGAGCCGCTGGCGCCGTCGCCCTGGCGCTGCCGACGGAGGGCGCGTGATGTCGGGGTCAGAGAGGGTACCTGCGCTGGTGCCGGGGAGGGTGGAAGTGCTGCCCGGGTGGTCTGCGCGTACACGTATTCTCAACACCGGGTGGGGAACTCTCGCCCAGGCGATCGCCTGTATCTGGCTCTTCGTCGGGTTCGCGGTCCTTCCTCCGGGATCGCGTCTGCCCCTTTTCGTGCCGCTGGTGCTGTTCTTCGCCGCTCTCGCTTGGTCAACGATCTGTCTCGCGATCGGCACGTCCAGGGTCACCGCTGAGAAGGAAGCCGGTTACACGACCCTGGGGTTCGGACGCATCTCGGTTCCCACGGTGGATTCGAGAACGGGCGTCATCTTGCGGGCGGTGGGTGAGCCGCATCTGGACTGGAAGACTGCGGCGCTACTTCGGCGACAAGCGAGGAACCGATGACCAATGCCGTGACAGTGTCTGCGGTTCCTGCTCTCAGGGTCCGTTGGCTTCCGCTCGTACTCGCGGTCGGCGCCGTCGTGGCGCAGCACTTCTTCGCCCTCGGCCGAGAGGGCTCTCAGGCGGTGGTCGCTGTCATCGATGGGGCTCTAGTGGTTCTGGCGGTGGGGCTCTTCCTCTGGGCGAGGGCGTCAGCCGGACGATCCGCGCGGAGAGTGGCCGAACTTGATCCCGGGACCTCGGGGGAGGCATTCGCGTGCGTCTACCACCAGCACCTGCGGTCGCTGGTGAGGGGCTTGGACCCGGACGTCAGCATGGGGTCCTACCCGGTCGTTCACCTGGACGAGACCGGACTGAGCATCCTGTCGCAGTCGAATGCGCGCCGGGTCACCTTCCCGTGGCCGCGGGTCGCGTCCGTCCGGCCGACTCCGCTGCTCGACCGGCTCTTCATCCGTCGGGCGATCGAGGTCGTCCTCGAGGAGGGCGGATCGGTCGTGCTCGCCCCCTACGGTGACCGTTCGTTCTTCGGCATGAAGGCCGCGAATGATGCGAGGTTCAGCGCGATCTTGACCGCCATCAGCTCGAGGTCCACCGAGGGGCGGTCGGCGTGAGGCCCGGTTGGTGGTTGTAGGCGGACGTCATGAGATTGTCGGAGGCGCCCGCGTCTCGACGGATAAGCAGGACGCGCAGGCGCAGCGCGACGCGCTGCTCGCGGCCGGTGTGCCGGCGGAGCGGATCTACGTCGACGTCGGCCTCACCGGCAGCAACCGCGAGCGGCCCGCGCTGCGCGAGGCCCTGCCGGCTCGACTCTGTCCGTGACGAAGCTCGACCGGCTCACCCGCTCGATCACCGACGCACGCGACGTCGTGGACGAGCTCGAGCACAGGGGAGTACGACTGGATATCGGCGGGTCGCTGTACGACCCGAACGACCCGATGGGCCGGCTGCTGTTCAACGTGCCGGCGATGCTCGAGGAGTTCGAGGGCGACCTGATCCGGTCGCGCACGCGCGAGGGGATGCGGATCGCGAAGGCGAAGGGGCGCCTGCGCGGCCGCCAGCCGAAGCGCTCCCCGAAGATCGAGGCGCACCTGGTGGCGGAGTGCCGCTAGGGCAACTACACCGTGGCCGAGCTCTCGGAGCAGTTCGGGGCGACGCGCTCGGCGGTCTACCGGGCGGTCGAGCGCTCGAACATGACGGAGCTTGCGCGCCGTCGACGTCACCCTTCCACTCCCTGAGGGAGAGCAGTGAAGCCGAGTGCCCAACGATCACTTGATGCGGCGCGTCTTCGAGGGCGGTCGTTGCGACCGACCGGCTCGCGGTGAGGCTCCTGGAGCCCCGAGCCGACCCGGATGAGGCGGAGGGCTTCCACGGCCCCGCTGCGCCTTCTACGAGGGCGTCCAAACCGTCCGTCGATTCGTGCGGTCCGGAGGTTTCCCTCACCGTCTCCGGCGGAGAGGACTGCTGTGCAGTATCTCGAGTTCTCGTCGAATGGGCCGAGGTGTGCGGCCGGGTTCCTAGCGCCCACACCCGGACATCCGCGCGGAGATGCTGACGTGCGCAGCAGGTATCAGGCGACCCGCGGATGTCTCCTTCCGGCGCGCCAGCGCTTACAGGTGGTGGCCTGGTGCGCCCGTCGAGGTGCCGGCCGGTCTGCCGGCCGTTGACTCGTCGACCGGGTCCGGCACTCCACCGCCGACGCGTCCGCCGGTCAGTCGAACCGCGCGCCCTCCGGCCGCGGCGGCAGCACGAACAGGATCAGCAGGAACACGTAGCCGGCGATCGGCACGAGGATCGCGAGGATCCAGAGCCCGCTGCGGTTCACGTCGTGCAAGCGACGCCAGATCAGCGAGAGCGACGGGAGGAACGTCGCCAGAGCGATCGCGCCCGCGGCGAGCGACACCCAGAAGGTCTGGAACGGCGCGCCGCTCGGGTACGGGGTCAGTGTGAAGTCGAGGCGCCACGGACCGCCGTCGGCGAGCTGCAGCAGCCCCGTGAGGACGCTGCCGAGGAGGATGATCCACCAGTACTCGGCCCGGCTCGCCCTCCCGCGGAAGCGGAGGTAGTTGCCGAAGAAGCGGCGGAGCGCCGCCATCGGCGGAGCCCCGTAGTAGGGGAGGGTCAGCGGCGGCTCGAGGGTGCTCGGGCTCATCGGGTTCCGTCTCTCATCCCTCGACCGTATCCCCTGCTCCCCGCGGCGCCGCGTCGGCCGTGCGGACGACATTCCGGTGTTCGCGCCGGAGGAATGCCGGCGTTCACGACGCAGGAACGTCGCCGTGACGGAACGGAGGAAGGCCGTCGTTCTCGCGCCGGAGCAACGCCGCTGTGTTCGCGGCGGAGGAGGGTCGCCGTGTTCACAACGGAGGAAGAACGTTCCAGCTCGACCGTGAACACGCGGATCAGCGCGCGCCGAAGCACGTTCTACCTCCGTTGTGAACACGATCAGCGGGTAGGAACCGCCTCCGCCCGCACCGCCGCCGTCGCCCGGGCGTCGACGATCAGGCTGACGACGAGCCCCACAGCGACGATGACGATCGCGACCCACGGCAGCACGTCGAGCCCGCTCGCGTCGATCGCCAGTCCGCCGACGACCGCGCCGCCGCCGATTCCGATGTTGAACGCCGTCGTCTGCAGCGCCGCGGCGAGGCTCCGCAGCTGGAAGGAGGAGGTGCGCAGCATCCGGGTCTGCAGCATCGCCGGGATGCCGCCGAACGCGATGTTCCAGATCACCGCGGCGACGACCACGGCCGTGGCGGCGCCGGTGCCTGCGGCGACGGCCAGGCCCGCGAGCGCCAGGACGACCGCGATCGCGGCGACCACGAAGCCCGAGCGGGGGAACCGGTCGGTCGCGAAGCCGGCCAGGACGAGTCCGACCGCCCCTGCGCCGCCGAACGCGAAGAGCACGAGCGGCACCGTGTCGGGGGCGAAGGAGGCGTTCTCGAGCCAGGGCGTGATGTAGGTCGAGAGGGTGTTCTGGCCGATCAGCACCAGCAGGATGACGACGCAGACGCCGATGATGCGGGGGAGCGTCCGGTCCTTCCGCGCCGGCAGGCGGATCTCGCCGGTCCGCAGCGGGATGTGGTGGTCGACCGCGGGCAGGAACTTCACCACGATCAGCGCGAGCACGAGCACGACGCCGCCGAGGATCGCGAAGGTGGGCCGCCAGCCGAACGCGTGCCCGAGCGCCGTGCCCAGGGGGACGCCGAGGACGAAGGCAGCGGATCCGCCGCCCGCCGTGATCGCGGTCGCGCGGCCGAGCTGCTCCGGAGCGACGAGGTGCGCGGAGTAGGCGGCGACGATCGCCCAGAAGAGGCCGTGGGCGAGCCCGCCGAGGATGCGCGCGCCGATGAGCAGCCCGAAGGTGGGGGCGAGCGCGGCGAGGACGTTGGCGACCGCGATGGTGCACAGCGCCACGAGGAGGAGGCTCTTGCGCGAGAAGCGCTGGGTCACCAGGGTCAGCGGAGTCGTCGCGACGACGACGGTCGCGGCGAAGATCGTGACGAGCTGGCCGGTGAGCGAGATGCTCACCCCGAGGTCGCGCGACATGTCGGGGATGAGCCCGGTCGGGAGGAACTCGCTCGTCACGGAGACGAAGACGGCGCCGGCGAGCGTGAGCAGGCCGATCCAGGGGAAGGCGGGGGCTTTCGCGGTGTCCTGAGGGTTCACGGTGTCCTGAGGTCGGGGG